>JALWRB010000383.1 GCA_027077875.1 Candidatus Heimdallarchaeota archaeon | reverse complement strand
CCCCAAGATCATCGGCGCCACACACCCCAATGCTGTCGAACCGACGAAGCTTCTTTACGAGCAGATCGCAAAGAAGGGAGTGATCGCAGTCTCCGACGCCACGACTGCCGAGGCGATCAAGACCTTCAAGGGCGCCTACAGGGACGCTAACATCGCCATCGCTAACCAATTCGCCATACTGGCTGACAAGCTGGGTATTGACGTCATGGAGGTCATCGAGGTGGCCAATACCGAGCCGTTCTCCCACATCCACACCCCTGGGATCGGTGTGGGAGGTCACTGCATACCCGTGTATCCCCACTTCGTGATCAACATTGGGAAGAAATTCGAGTACGAGCCGGAGATCCTCTCGGTATCCAGGCATGTCAACGACGACATGGTTCGGTACGCCATTGAGAAGGTGGAGGAGATCACACCCTCATGGGATCGAAATGTGCTCGTCTTAGGTCTAGCGTATAGAGGTGGTGTGAAGGAGCACAGACTCTCACCGACAATCAGGCTGGTTCAGGAGCTGAGGATGAAGGGTATAGAGAGGTTAAAGGTAATGGATCCTCTGTACTCAGCAAGTGAGGTGGACGCACTCTTTGGGAAGGGGACAGGCTATGATCGATCAGATGACTGGCAGAGAACGGTGGACAGTGCGCTCCAGTGGTCGAGTATTGTATTCATCGTGACTGACCACAAGGAGTTCAAGGAGCTTAACTACCTGCTCCTCTCCAACAAGATCGTCTACGACGGAAGGTATGTCCTGAACGAGACCTTGGCTCGGGACTTCTACCTCTTGCAACCAGGGAGGATCAAAAAATCACTACTTCAGGGTTAGCCCCAAGATATTGCTGAAAAAGGAGATCAACACCTCTGTATATGATGAGGGCTACTATTGCTCTTGTACCCACTATCCCACATCCAGAGAGCATTCATATCTCTCTGGTTGTAGGAGATGTGACTGCAGATTTATGTTGAGATAGTTTGTATTTTGCTCGGACAGGGGTAGTACATGGGCATAATCAAGACAACTATCTCTTTCCCGTATTGATCCACCACCTACCCTCCCCTTCGATCATGTCATAACTGCCTGTTAAGCTATCTGAGAACTCAAAAGAGATTGCGGGGTGCTGGGTTTGGAGGGACATATCGGTTATTGAATATCTTAGAGTTCTTCCCCCGGGGCTTCGACTGCTAACTTCAGGATGGAAATTAGTTCCATCCACTTGAGGACCCTAATCTTTGAGAAATAATCGAGGAATATCAACACGTGCTTGGATCATTTGCGTATAGGGTAGACTAAGCGCAATTTTGAGAGATGATTAACTGATTGCACAGGGACCATTAGACGTGATTAAATGAACATTCCATCTGAACTTTAGAGGTTGCCACATTCAAATTTTGGGCTAACTCTCAACATTTTGATAGCTTGTGACGGATTGTCTGGAAAGACCTATATTTATTTCAAGAGTGAATAGAATCTGCTATCAGCGAGGGTCTTAGACTCCTGTCAGTACAGGCTTGACCTCATGTACTTTCGCTTGGCAAGGATGTAGAGTGCCAAGGAACCGATCAGCATCAGGGCGGCCCTTGCCATGGTCTCTGCGAAGTTCATCTTCCCGTAGAGCAGCTGTATCGGGTTGTAGTACTCGAAGATGGAGATGTACTTGACGAACTCGATCCCGGCGCTGGCGTATGCCATCCAGTTGATGAGGAGTGACACCCAGAAGAAGAGCAGCCCCCACCATCTCCCCCTGCTGATCTTGGCGGGGAGCATGGAGACCGAGGTTATCGTGATGAACACCGCGGAGTACGCCACCCATGTGAGGACCATGTACTGCCCGAGCAGATCCCAGGTGATGTAGTTCTGCGCGAAGTCCTCACCGTAGCTGTATATCGAGATGAGGAAGAACACGTAGGCGCTAAGCATGAGGGTGGTGAACTCCACCAGCATGGCGATGACCCTCCGGTCGACGAGCTTCCCGGGGTGCACTGCGGGTGAGTAGACAAGATCCTGCTCGTGCCTCCTTACGTCTCGGGTGGGGATGCTCGCGGCGACGAGTGTTCCGTAGAGTCCGAACCAGAGCCATCCCGCCATGAACACCTTGTGCACGGCGAAGCTCAGGAGGCTGGAGTCGAGCTCCGTCCCTTGGGTCATCATGAGTGTGGACGGCGTGTTGAACGAGGAAGCCACTGAGCTGAGGTCGTCCCCCAGTCCGTACGTCGAGGAGACGAGCACTGGGAAGTAGATGGCGTAGATCAGGAGGACGGTGAGGACCGCTTTCTGGTCCCGTCTCATCTGTTCGGCGACAAGCGGGAATCTCCTTGCGATGGACGACGAGGGGCGGACGAAGTGGCCGATCGTCCTCTCGACCACCGATGGACCCTGCTTGCTCATCGCCTTCTCCACGTACTGCGGTCTCTTCACCCCGAGTAAGCCGATTGCGACAAACACAGCCGAGACGGAGAGGACGACGACGGGGGGATTCCAGTCTACTACTCCCTCTGTCAGAGGTATGCTGGGGATCTGCAGGTAGGTGTTGACGCTCAGCTTCTTCAGGTCGCTCAGGTTCAGGTCGGGATTGTCGCCGAGAACGTCGATGACCATGGAGAGGAAGATGTAAGCGTACCCTGTGCCGAGCGCCAGACCCCTTTCGAACCTCCAGGCAACGACCGCGCTGGTGACCGAGATGAAGAATAGACCGATGAGGGCAAACATCGAGTAGGCCAGCGTGATCCTCTCAAGGTTCTTGCCCGATCCGAACATGAAGGTCTCTGTGAGGATCACGAGGTATCCGGGTACCATGCTGACCACAAGGGCGAAAAAGGCCGAGACCACATTCTCGGTGTAGTAGCGCCTTGGGTCGATAGGGACTGAGCCCATGATGTACTCGGCGCCATCTGAATCTCGGGTGGGGACGACCCGGGAGCCCATGTTGATGGAGGTCGTGGCGACGATGGCGAATGCGATCGTGCCGACCATGATGCTGAGCCAGATCGACCACCCTGCGGCATCGGGCGAGATGTCACGCAGCACCCCTATCCTCTGCATGACGGTCACCATGTCTGAGATGCCATCCTTGGGGAAGAATCCTCCGTAGAAGGCGAAGAATACAACCGAGAAGATGACCGAGAACTTCACCTCACCCCTGTATCGGTTGGCGTGTAGGTACAGGCGTCTGATCACCCTCATCCACCTCTGTACTTCTCGAGGAAGTAGGTCTCGAGACTTGCCGGAGGGTAGTTCAGGTCCAGCAGGGTCATATCCTTCAGCGCCGCCATGATGGTAGAGAGTGACTGCTCACCGACCTGCACCGTGATCTCGTTGCCAGACACCGAGTAGTCTAATCCCTCGAGGAGCTCCTCCTTGACCTCCTCTACCCGGGCGATGAGCCTTCGGCTGACGTCCTTGGCTAGGTCCTTCACGTCCTCGATGGAGACCAGCCTACCCTGCCTGATGATGGCGACTCGATCGCAGATTCTCTGCACCTCGTCTAGGTTGTGGGAAGAGAAGAAGATGGTCTTG
>JALWRB010000382.1 GCA_027077875.1 Candidatus Heimdallarchaeota archaeon | reverse complement strand
AAATTTCCCCGGGTAATTGTTCGAGAGCTGCCAACCGTGTAACTGACCAAGGGATCCAGCCCCGCGATAACAGAGAAGATGAGATCGAGCGCGCTCTGCATCATGCCCCGTATGCCAGCGTTGAGGACCGTGAAGATACCGCTACCGATGTACTGGCCAGCACTCCTGATCCCGTCCCACGCGGTATTCAGGCCGTCCTTCACCCGTTGTAGCGCCGTCGTCACTCCGGTGAAGATGCCAGCCACGACGTCGGCCAAGGTCTTGCCCTTCAGCACGGCGTCCCAGAGTACGGATACCCATCGGTTATACGTGAATTCTACGCGGATTATTCTAGGTATGGTGTAAAGCATGCCAACGGTCCGGATCCTATAACCCATTAGGCCTCTTCTAATGTTTATCAAGATAAACCTTATTTGCTTTGAGTAATTAATCTGTGAAATTTGAATAAATTTTCAACTACAGTGATCTCAAATGCGAATTTAGACTACTCTTTAGTGACTGTTTCTCTTTCCTTTATAGCATATTGATAGAGATAATGAATATAGAACCCGTAATTGTCCATATATGAAAATATTAATATCATAAAGATCTGATAAATCCGAGGATGTCTAAGTTCCTCTCCTGAAAATATTCGATCGACATTGATCCCCAGAAAGAGAACAATTACTGAAAGCAAAAAAACAAAAACTGCATTGTACAGAGAAGGATTTGCTTCCCCTTGTCGTAATTCTCGATGGTACTTTTTCTTGTAACTCGGATATCCAATCATTACAAAAAATAATGACCAAAATAGTAGAAAATTTGGTATAAGACTAAAGTCCTCAACGGTTTGGAAAGCATTTGTCACGGATGGCAATGCAATTAACCAAATGATATATTCGGTTATGAAATCCGAGAGATTTTTCTCTGAATAAGGAATCCTCAATTTCATCAAATATATCCTCCTGCAAGCTTAGCGAAGATGACACTCAAAATCAGGCTCTGGACTGCTAAGAAGATATACATGGTGAGTGCAGAATTTAGATCTTGTATAGTTTCCGTGTCAGGTATTTTGGATTCAGCTATGGATATCAGGGCTATGGCATCACTCGCATCCTTAAGTCCCTTGCTCGCACCTTTGAGGTTCTGAACCGTTTTGTAAGAAGATGCCTTCTCAACACCAGATTTAGCTTTCTCTGTATTTTCCTTAAGAGTGTTCTTTATACTAGTCAGTGATACTCCCTCAGAACTTATGCCCTGAATGAGAAATCCTTTTATTCCACCCACGAATAGAGCGAAAATTTTTAGCCAACCAAGTGTATTCTCGTTGAGAACCACTGACTTGCCAGCAATCAGTGTGAAAAATGCCCCAAAATAATTGTCTGCAATTCCCAGAGTACTCCAAATTAATATAAACAAAACCACCAACCACATCTTTGATTTTGGTCCAGGGAAAAATAGATCTAGTAAAAGTCCAAACATCACAAGCATCATGATGTAATGATAGTAGGAGTAGTATGCCAGAACTTCAGCAATCTCATCCCTCTCATCCTGATTTGCAAGATCCGCGTCCCTTATCAAGATGTCATATGCCATTGGCAGAGTGAGTAGATTGGTAACGATATTGAGTGACATTGCAATGATTCCCTCCTTGACTGTCGGAGGATTGACAAGTAACCTTTTCATGATAACCAGTGGGAAGAATCCTGCAATCTCTGATAAAATTGCAAGTGACCAGAATCCTGCTGTGTTCACACCCAAAGTCTCAGCTGTGATCTCCGAAGGAGAGAAGATACCATCGATCGACAATCTCAGATTTCCTATGTAGAGAGAGAGGGCATCATTGGCGAATTCTATTCCAAACGAGTACGTCTGGCTTCCTATTACCAGTGCAGGTACTGGAGCCGAAATATCTACAGAGAGAGGTGTGAACAGATCAGCGACAGAGAACAGACCTGTCAGTAGAAGATTTGAGAGAAGGGAAATACTCCCTAAGATCGTCCTCATGACCGTGAGGGTCACAAACTGCCCCGCGCTCTTGATGCCGTCCCACGCGGCATTCAGGTTTTTCTTGACCGTCTCCAAGGCGGTGGTCACTCCCGTGAAGATCCCTGCCACCACGTCGGCCAGGGTCTGGTCGCCCATTACGAATTCCCAGAGTGCGGATACGCAAAAGTTATACGTGAATTCTGTACGGATTGTCTCTGGCTGAGTGTAGAGGGGGTCAACATTCCGAATCCTGAAGCCCATCAGGTTATCTTTGGATCAACTTCAGATAAATGTTACCCTGTTCTTGACATCCTTGAACTAACCAGTTCTCTTAGATAAAATAATTCCTCAAAGATGGTACATAATTAGGATGAATTTTATGATTGCATCTCCATGGCAGGTGCCTCCTCAGTCTCTGGAATGTAATCCATCCGGAAGTAAAGGAATATCATCACGATGTCATGGATCAAGATTGGTACGATCATGGGA
Source organism: Candidatus Heimdallarchaeota archaeon (assembly GCA_027077875.1). Lineage (GTDB taxonomy): Archaea > Asgardarchaeota > Heimdallarchaeia > Heimdallarchaeales > Kariarchaeaceae > S139-21. Next base: position 1,058 of record JALWRB010000382.1, on the reverse strand, counting down.
ACATAATTTTTGGCTACCCTGTTGTCGATAAATAGGACAACAGAAGCAAAATAGGCCAAACCTAATATAAGAAATCGGTTCATGATATAATTCATAGCCTCAGATGATTCAATCCTCAAAGCTATCTTTCTCAAATCTCGAAAATCGATAAGAGAGACATTCCTCGTCTCATTTCTCACTCAGAAGTAGTAGAATGCTAGGGGAGGGATTACCAGACTAACTACCCAATATTTCGTCGGAATAATTACCATCAGCAGTATTATTATGGTCAACTGAGTGAGATATGTTTTATTATAACTAAGTTTTAATTTATCTATACTAGCCATACCTGGTAATTGAATACCAAAATACAGTGTCATGGGAATGATAACGATCCGTACAATAATATCAGTACGTTCGTCGCTGTATAGATATGAAATGAAGAACAAAAGATAGACATAGATAAAATAATTAATTGACCTAGTGGTCTGTGATCTCATTACTGAATCACTCCACTTAGGTAAAGGAAAACAAATCCGAGTTATATATATTCGGTATATGTCCGGTCACATTAACTCTCTCGGAGAGGTTTTAACTCAATTCAAATCGCAAATCTCTGTGAAGGGATCAAATTTTGAAGAATCATTTGACCCTCTGTGATTATAAGACTCTGAAGAAAAGCGAACTAAACCAGAGTTCCAATGTTCGAGATCAGATATCCATCTCAAGATAGGGTTGCATGTCTGGTTCTTCTCCTGAAATACGAGTTTGATGAGACAGATAAGGAAAAGATAATAACAGATTAGATTATAGATACCTAGAAACTGTATATTCGAAATGTCGCATATCTTACTCTCAACAGACATCCTCCTCAAATATCCAGTACAGAGGGTATAGTACCAGTTCTAAGATAATATTCCAGACAAGGATTGTATAGTTGTATAGATCAGTCAAGGTAAGGATGAGAAAGGAGGACACCCAACCAGCGAGGAGAACAAAATCCCACGGAAAATATCTTACCCGTACAAATATCTGTGCTAAGGCTACATCATTCCAAACTATAATAAATGAGGTGATCA
>JALWRB010000381.1 GCA_027077875.1 Candidatus Heimdallarchaeota archaeon | reverse complement strand
TCGTAGTCGGGGCAGGTGACCGAGTTGTCTGAGGTAGTACTCAGGTTTCCCGATGAACTCTATGGGTGCACCTGTCCTGTCGGAATACGGACGTCTGTAGGGGTATAGTCCTACACTCCTGAGGATCCCTGCGTTGGTCAGGTCCTTCACGATCTCACGTCTTGCCTCATTGATTGTCATTCCGCTGTACTTGCCCGCTCTCGCAGACATCCTTCCGTCCTCTGTGATGAGGTAGATCGGGCTGATGTCCATCTCACGCAGTATCTTGATATCCATCAGGTCTCCGAAGGAGCAAATCTGTACGAGACCAGTGCCGTATTCAGGGTGAGCTTCCCTGTTCGCACTGATCAGTACTGATATCCCAAAGTAAGGGATCTCTGCAGTCTTCCCCTCCAGATCCTTATACCGATCGTCATCTGGGTTGAAGATGATTAGGCGAATAGCTGGGATAAGTTCTGGGCGGGTGGTAGCAAAGCTGTAAGTATTATTTTCGACGAGAAAGTCCACCTCGTAGAGCTCGTGCATTTCTACCCTGTACTCAATCTCGGAGTCAGCGATGGTCGACTTGAGGATGGGGTCCCAGTTGCTCGGACGATCGTCCTCATAGATCAAGCCCTTATTCCATAGATGGATGAAGGTTTGTTGCGTGAGTGACCTGTACTCTGGCTGGTCTGTCTTGTAGACATGATCCCACTCGAAGCTGTTACAGCTGAGTCCTAACCGGTGGGCTGTTTTTAGTATACTGTCCCCAAAGGTCTCGAGAATGGAGCTACACATCTGGAGGAACTTCTCACGAGGTGTGTCAAACATGCTGACACTGAATTCTTTCTCTGCAGCCAGCTCGATAGGTAGCCCGTTCCTGTCCAGTCCCATGGGAAATAGCACCTTCTTCCCCAACCCCCTCATCGCACGTGCGATCATGTCAATCTGGGAGTAGTGGATTGCGCCCCCTATGTGCCACGGGGCATTCGTATAGGGTGGTGGTGTGTCAATGGTGAAAAGCTCCTCTGCCCTGATCCCGTCAAGATCGAAGGAATAGATCTGCTCTTCTTGCCATGTCTGAAAAAGCGTCCGCTCGATAGAATTTGTATCATATCGTTTGGGTAGTTTACTTTTTTCTGTACTCTTTGGTGTGTTATTAGTGACTGACGATAATGAATCACCTGTTGGTATTGTGACATAATCTATGGATAATTTAAACTTTTTTAGTTGGTGTCTGAGTAGTAGCTACTGATGGAGTACTTGGCGATTTTCGTGAGATCAATCTCGAAGCCCGAAACTGGTACTTGGATACCGTTGAGCTCGAGAATTTCAAGCCTGAGCTCCCCTATGTGGCCGACGACCTGCCCGTCCACCCAGATCTCTGCCACCCTGCCGTCCATGAAGAGGTGGGAGTTCCCAACCTCCAGCTCGTAGCTAACGCCCGTAAGCCTGAACAGGGTGTCCAGTATCCTGTGTGATGTCTCGAAGGTCTCATCTGCTCCAGCAAGCACGACTGCAGCAGAGACGTACGTCTCTATCCTCCCGTCAGAACGTCGAACTGACTCGCCGGTCTCAAAGATGTGGTGTGGGGTTGGTGTCTCTGAGTTACGGGAGACGTACCTGACCAAACCCGGCATAAGGTCTGGTCTGAGGAACCCGTAGGTGCTTGTCACTGGGTTCTTCAGCGAGACAACCGTGGACTTCACGAAATCACCATTTCTCATCACCCGCGAGGTGATGGTCTCCTCGTCCGTGAGGTTGTAGTTCAGTACCTCTTGGAGTCCGCATCCTACTAGGACCTCCCTGATCATGTTTTCCACCTCCGTAGACTTGGGCAACTTACCGGGCGTGAATATATTGGCCGTGGTCGGTTCCAATTTGTTGTAGTCATAAGCGATGGCAACCTCCTCAGCGATGTCCACCCAGTGTAGGATGTCACTTCGCCAAGGACCATACTCCACGATGATCCTATCACCATCAATCTTGGCGTCGTGCCGTCTCTTCTCGATGAGAGTCTTCATCTGCTTCTTGGTGAACTTGGTGCCGAGGTACCTGTTGATCTCCTTGATCGGTGCCTCGATGGATTGAGGCTTTATTGGTGGTGTAAGCTCTGGTTCTACACCGTATCCTTTGGGATAGTTGACCTGCACGGTCTCCACCTTTGCCCCCCTGTCCATCAGATTCTGTGCTAACAGCGAGATGGCAACGATGACTGCTTGGTGGTTGGTTCCCGTCACCTCAACGAGGATGTCGGTGGTCTCCTCCGTCACCCTTCCTACGTCATTGGAGTTGATAATCGGTGGTAGTGAGAGCACTCCTCCCTTGGAGACTAGAATGGGAACCCTGTCGAACTTAGAAAGGATGTGTCCGTACTCCACTCCCTTAGGGTGCTGTTCCATAATCTCGTCTATCGTCATCTCCTCCTCGAACTGAAGGGGTATGAACTTGAAGTCACGGGAGACGGTTTTGTACTCGATCGGAGACTCGATCATGTGAAGATTGTAGATCCCTATCGAGGTTCTCTTCCTCTTCCTGCCGAAGGAGAAGTCCACCTTATCTTGCGTCTGAATAAGCTGCTTTATCAGGAAGTTGTCGAATTTGAGTCCTTTAGCGACCACTGCAGCAATGAATGGTCTGATCTCCTTTACCTCTTTCTCCACGGTGATCTCGAAGCCTGACGCGGGGAAGTCGATCCTTGGTAGTCCTGTGAGGTTGATCCGACCGCGGGCCTCCCGCGCAATCCCTTCTGCAGACCACAGGTCGGGTCTACTTGCAGTTTTCACATCGATCGCTACTTTTGTGTGCCCGTTCTCGTCCGGGCCGTCAGGCTCGGAGTCCACCTCTGACTTTGTGAAGGCAATGATCTTGTCAAGCTCGGGTGCGCTCAGCGTCTCCTTCAGGCCCATGAGCCTGGTGATATCTTCGATTGAGATGTCTATTGTTACCATGATTAGTCCTCCACGCTGATTCCAGAACTTACTTCAACGTCCCTTAGCCACTGAAGGTTCTGGGAGAAGAGCTCCCTGATGTCGGAGATCTCGTTCTTCACCATGAACAGCCGGTCTACACCGAGACCCCATGCGATGACAGGGTACTCGATACCGAACGGTCTGACGACCTCGGGTCTGAATATGCCCGCTCCACCGAACTCGATCCTCCCCAATGTCGGGTGCTTCGCGGACAGCTCGACTGAGGGAGAGGTGAATGGGTAGTAGTCGGGTCGGAAACTCACCTCGGTCGCACCAGCCACATCTATTGCGAATGTTCTGAGGATACCGAGGAGGTCTCTGAAGGTAATGTTGGGGTCGCACACGATACCCTCCGCTTGGTAGAACTCCACGCCATGCGTAGCATCAATTGAGTCAGGTCTGAAGCACTTAGCGAGGGAGAAATACTTCGCTGGCGGTTGGAGTTTAGATAGGGTTCTAGCTGATATGGCAGTCCCTTGAGGTCTCAGCAGGTACCTCGCTGCCTTTCTTGGATCCCACTTGTACCGGTGACCTCTTGATCCCGTCTTCCAACCATCCTCGTGTGTC
>JALWRB010000380.1 GCA_027077875.1 Candidatus Heimdallarchaeota archaeon | reverse complement strand
CCCGTAGACGTTGCCCGCGAAGAGGGAAAACGCTTGGGGGATGTTTCTCGGCTCGAAGAGCTCGATGGGGTAGGCCACCTTGATCCTTGAGAAGGAGTCATTCACCTTCTCGACGTGGTAAGTCTTGGCAGAGAGCTTCTTGAGAATCTCGTCGGTCATGGCATGGACCTTCTGCCACGTGCCGACACTGCTCTCGGCGGGGATCTCTCTGTACACTCTGTCCATGTACTTGGGAGCGGTGTGAACATCGAAATCCACGAGGATGTAGTCCTCGGGATCGACGTTGAGCTCCAGATTCATAAACTCTTGATCTTGATAACTCATATGTATTACCTGCTGTACAAGTAATTGCTAAAGAAGTATTCAATAGTGTTTCCAAAAATACCGAGTATTTCGATGATTTTCAGTGCTGCAGTAAATTGGATGAATGAACCGGGAAGGGTTCTAAGCGGAATAGATGTTGGTGATCTGACCCTTGTGGAGCCTCTTGATCTTGCCCTCGGCAACATGGTCTTCGAGGATTCTCTTGGCGAGGCCGACACGGATGCCATGCTTGTTGGCGAAGGACTCGGCGGTTGTGGGTTTTAGCCTCTTCAGGTCCTTCTTGACCTCCTCGAGTGTCTCCTCGTCGAGGACAGCTTTTCGCGAGATCGGTGTGTATTCGTAGGTCTTACCCCATCTCTTCTTTTTTCGGACTACTCCTGTTCTCTCTGACATATATACCTAACATTCACGCGATCATTCTGATTAAAAACAAAGTGGTTGCTTACAACTAGTACTCAGGATCAGGGTAGTTCTTCTCTCCTGCCTTGATGGGAACCTTCAGGGTGTTCTCAGCAAGTGGGATTGGACAGGAGTAGCGGCTGTTGTACGCACAGTACGGGTTGTACGCCATGTTGAAGTCGAGGAGGAAGCGTCCGTCACGGAGCTTCTCCACCTCCACGTATCGCCCTGCACCATAGGTCTCCTTGCCCGATGTGCTGTCCCGGAATGGGATGAAGTAGTAATCGGAGTTCTGAGTGTCTTGGTACACGTGGAGACGGGCGGGTTGCCCATCCACCTCGAAGTCGAAGTAACCGATACGGTAGTAGTCCCTGATCCGGTTGTCCGAGGTCTCCATCGTGACCACCTCGGGGTCGTCGTACCTATTCAGCTCGAGTGTGAACACAAGCTCAGGGTTGTAGTCGAAGTACTCCAGTCGCTCGAACCTCTCCTTCTGACTTGGCGTGAGCGGAGACTGCGGATGCTCCTTGTAGAATCTGTCCTTGCTGATCCGGTGGATCTTGATCTCTTCCTTCTTCATATCAAAAATCAATGATTATAGGAATATAAAGAGTGACTTGCCTATTCTTGAGTTTCGTCCGTTTTCCCCAGTTTTCCAACCAGGCCTTTCAGACCTTTAGCTCCTTTCTTCAGCGTCTTGGCTGCGAGATCCGTCCCCACGATGAAGCCAGCTTCGAGGACGGAGAAAGCCTCCTTCATCGTACCTCCCATGTTCTCCCCCAGGGATTTAACCAGCCCTAGGCTGAGGGATCCACCCTTGCTGATGTTGTCCAGAAAGTCCCTGAACTTCACCTCAAACTCCATTCGATCAGCGAGATCGAGAGCTGACATTGCCAGCACTCTCGGGGTGATCCCGTGTGGAGAGAGCACTTGATCAAGGATGTAGACGGCGATCGCTCCCTCAAGGGATCGAATGGGAAGGCTCTGCCAGTTGTCCCCGAAGGTCTTCTCGAATGCCCGTCGGATGCTGCTGTCCACCGACTCCTCCCTCTCGGGCATGACGTCATCTACTATCTCGCCCACGAAATGTTCCAGTGTATCGTCTTCGTCACTCACAGAGTCAGCTGGGATCACAGGTTCAAGAAGTTTTCTTCCCGAGTACCTCGGAGATGGAGTTCTCGACCACACACGCCCTGCACAGTGGGTTTACCGATGGTTGCCCGCACTGGGTGCACGAGCCCGGTTGGTCAGGGAAGAGCTTTGTGACGGGGGGGGAGCCAGCCGCGGCGTCCCCCAGTTCGAACAGGCTGTCCGCGCTTCTCAGGATGGAGAATATGGCATCGGGAGTCGCTTCCTGCATCTGCGTGAGCACCTCGCGAACGACACCGCGCTGCGCCTCAACGGCGTTGGGACAGGGCATCTCCTGATACGGCAGTTCGTTGAGGTGGGCATAGAGCACGATCTCCTGCTCGGTCGTCCAGCGAAGGGGTTTCACCCGCCGGACGAAGCCATCGAGGACCCGTGTCGGACTGGGGTTGCTCCTCAGGGTCTTGAGGATGTCACCCCGCATCAGATTCATCAGGACGGTCTGCGCCTCGTCGTCAGCGTTGTGGCCCGTGGCAATCTTCGTCGCACCGACCTTTAACCCTGCCTCATTGAGAAGCTTCCGTCTGAAGATCCCACAGTAGGAGCATGCACCCAGTCTCCCCTTGCCCATGACTTCGAGGGTGAGGTCGAGCGTTGCACCGAACCTGTCCTCGAAGGAGTAGATGTGGTGCTCTATCCCTGCCCTACGAGCGGCCATCTCCGCGTACTTCAACCCATCCTCCCTGTACACCGCAATGCCCTCGTCCACCGTGACTGCGACGATCTCTGCAGGGTATTTCCGCTCGATCTCAACCAGCACGTCGAGAAGGACCACCGAGTCCTTCCCCCCGCTGATCCCCACGGCGATCTTATCCTCACGGTCGAAGAGCTTGTACCTGTTGATCGTCCGCTGAACCCTCTTGACGAATGCCCTGTTGAAGTGCAGTTTGCACAGGTACTCCCTGTCCCACGGTCGCCTCCACGCTGCCGTCCTCGTGCACTGTCCACAAACAGGTATCTTCACAAATCCACTCAGTGTTCCGCGAATAAAACCTAACTGATAAATCCGAGGGATCATGATGTGGGAATAATGACAGAGGACAAAGAGGCGAGTGCCCTCCAGAGGGCTGCGAAACTACTGCTCGAAGGAGCGATCATGCTCAGGGAGTCCTGCCCCCAGTGTATCAGTCCGCTGTACCAGAAGAAGGACGGTACGTTGTACTGTACCTCCTGTGACAGGAGGGTCGTCCGGGAGGGGGAGATCCAGCGACCTGAGAAGGCGAAAAGTAGTGCTTCACCAATACAGGCAAAGATCGACAAACTGGCGGCAGAGCTCGAGGACACGACTGATCCCGAGAAGATCGTCAAGATCTCGGAGACCATCAGGTCACTAGAGAAGATCCGGGATTCATGATTCACTCGTCCTTGCTTTCCTCGTAAGGGGTGGTCAGGAGGAGGTCTATCCTGTTGGCGATGACCTTCCCGATCCGGGGGGTCTGCATGAGCGAGTCCTGGCTCTGATTGAACACATTCCTTGGGGTTCCAAACTTCCTGAGCAGGTCCTCGGCCCGCTGCCGATTGATCTTCGGGAGCTGTGCGATGAGTGAGATCTGCTCTTCTGCAAGGGAGTCGTGGTGACGCTGTGTCTTCACCTGAGACGGGCGTTTCTGCTTAATCTGCTCCTTATAGGCGAGGTAAGCTAGGTACTCCGCAGTGTCCTCCTCATCCT
>JALWRB010000379.1 GCA_027077875.1 Candidatus Heimdallarchaeota archaeon | reverse complement strand
TGTCAAGTACATTCCACCTCTGTTCACTGAAGTACCTCGATTGCACGCCCTTGTTCCTCGGTGTGTCTGGGAGATCCGCATCCCTCCTGTACTTGCCAGTCAGGAATCCTCCTGCAAGAGGGCTGTAGGGGATGACCCCTATGCGGTACTTCCTGACGATCTTCTCGAACTCGTGCTCGACCAGCATGCGCCTTGCGAGGTTGTAAACTGGTTGTAGAGTCTCGAACCTCTGGTAGCCGTACTTGTCCGCCATCCACAGCGCCTCCATGAAGTGCCATGGTTGCACATTCGAGGCGCCGAGGTAATTGACGATACCGTCTTCGATGAGCAGGTTCATGGCGTGCAACGTCTCCTCTATGGGTGTATCTGGGTCGAAGGAATGGATCTGGTAAAGGTCTACCCACTCGGTCTGTAACCTCTCAAGGCTTCCGGTGATCGCTTGGTTGACATGCCTACGGGACAATCCCCGGTCGTTGATGTCATCCGACATGTTTCCTCTAAGTTTTGTGGCAAGAACGAGGTCGTCTCTCGTTCCCCTGTCCTTCATCCACCGACCGATGATCTGTTCTGTGTTACCCGCAAAAGAGTTATCTGCCCACGAGGTGTAGATGTCGGCAGTGTCGAAGCAATTTATTCCGAGTTCTATAGCCCTGTCCATGATCTCGAATGACTTCTCCTCATCCACTCTCCATCCGAATTGCATTGTCCCTAGTACTACCTTTGATACCTTGGTTCCTGTGTTTCCTAATTTGACGTATTCCATCGTAAAAAAATGAACTGATCAGTATTAAATGCTTCTCTCGGGGCTATAAAATATTGACTAGAGTGATTCCAGCTTCTTCAGAGCATCCATCAGGGACTTCGTCTCATCATCGTTCTTCGCAGGTTCTGCTATCGGAGTCTCAGCCGGCTTGGTCTCGTTGACCGGAGGGGTGGTTGTCGGTGTTACCTGCCTTGGAGGTGTCTTAGGAAGAGAGGGTGTTGTAGGTCGAGCAGGTGGGCTCGCGGGGATTGATGATGTCGAGACGGGTACAGTGCTCCTCGGCGGTGGTATGACAGGTGGTGACGTCGGCTGTGACGTCGGTGGTGATGGTCTAGCAGGAGCTACTGGTGCTGGGGTGGTATTGGCCACTGGGCTTTTCGGCGGCATGACCGGTGCTGTTGGTATTGTAGTTGGCTGGGTTGCAGGGATTGTCTGCTGTGCAGCATCTACCTTGTTCTCAAGGACGGTGAGTCTCTCCATAATGGCTCCGAGGTCCTCACTTGAGACCGAGGTGGGTGCTGGTGTCGCCTGCAATGCGTTTATTGTTCCTTTGAGCTGATCAATCTCTGCCCTGAAGCCCTCGAGTATTTCCTCCATCTCGAAGAATTTCTTCTTGGTAGCTGATGTATAAGAATCAAGTTTCTGCACGATCATCCTGATTGATTTCGCCACAGTGCTGTTCTCTTCCGACATGCGATTATCTCAAATATAATTTTTATCATATTAAATACTTATCTCTTCATCCTAACTTCTCGCGTAAGCATCCTTTCCGCCTAGTATTCGAACTTTGGAACATCTCGAAGGTACGGGACCAATTTTTCCATGATTATGTCTAGGTAGAGACCGTTGAAGTGCGCTGCCTTTCCCCGATCTGGTTTGAGCTTGAGGATCCGGAGAATGGATGCAGCAAATGGCTGGTACCTCACTCGTGACCTGGCAGATATTCCGACAATCCTCCGTCTTGATGGATTCTCGGGATCTGGGTTGACTTGGAATGGGAAGACCTTGGTGATCTGGGTCTTGAGCATATTGGCGACAGTCGACGAGCTTGTGAACCTCAGCCAGCTCTTCATTTGGATACCGGGGAAGAGGTAGAGGAGCTGTTGATCGATCTCTATATTGTTCCGAGCGGTGATTGAACAGAACATGCAGTCCTCGTAGAACATCACTAGGTACTTCCCAAACTCAAGGAGAAGACCTTCGACGCAGCGGATCCCCTCCCTCACTACCACCCTCTCCTTCTCATCCGAGAGGTGGGGGGCCACTGTCTCCTCGAAGTACTGGTCGACGTAGTCGCTCACCGTCTTCCCACTGCTGGAGTAGACCATGTCGTTGAGTCGGTACATCCAGTGCCCCATGATGAACAGGACCGACATCCGTGCGATGTTCGACGTCTCGGCGGCCTCACTCTTGAGTAAATTGAGGATCGAGTTCTGGTACGCAGGGGTTCTTAGCCTTCCCCTGAGCGTCCTGTGTAACTCAGAAAACTCCTTTCTCCTGGCCTTCAGCACCTTGATCTTGTGAAGGGCTACCCTGTACTCTGATTTCTGGATACGCCTCCCTTCGGAGTCCCTGGATCTCCGGGCGAAGAGCTTCTCCTCTTCGAGCTTCTTCAGCTTCTCATCCACCCGTCTGTCTGGGAATTTGCTTCCGTACCTCCTACGGGCCATGGCTTTGATCTCCTCTTGAGCAGTTCCCCTGAGCAGTGCTCGGAGGGTCGGGGGTCGGTACTTCTTCATCCCTTTGTACACCGCTTGAGCTATGAAGTTCCGGGTGATCCACTCGGGTGTGTCCCTCTTCTCCACATCGAAGAAATCAAGCCAGAAGTTTGGAAATGTGCTCTTTCCCACTATTATCTGAACACTCTATCCATTGAAAAATCTTGCTCCTTAACTCGTGAAGGAGAGGAATATTCATTAAGAGAATATCGTGGTTACTCATCAATGAAAGTCGGAATTCTCACCAGCGGTGGAGACACCCCTGGGATGAATGCAGTGATCCGAGCATGCTACATGGCTGCTAAGAGGCTGGGTCACAAGCTCATAGGAATTAAGTACGGTTGGAAGGGACTTACCGAGGGAATCACCGTCGACATCACGGATGACATCATAGAGAATATAGATCTGGGTGGAACGATCCTCTACTCTGCGAGGTTCAACCCGTATGCCCGTGAGGGCTCGATCGAGAAGATCAAAGGTGTGATACAGGACCTTGGTCTCGATGGAATAATAGCCATTGGTGGTGAGGACACCTTAGGTGTTGCTCAAAAGCTCAATATTGACGGGATAAATGTCGTAGGTGTTCCCAAGACGATCGATAACGACCTCGATGCCACCGATTATACCTTCGGTTTCAACACAGCCTATACCATTGCAACCGAGGCTATGGACAGGGCCAAGACAACCGCGAAGTCGCACGAACGTGTGATGATCGTGGAGATCATGGGTAGGCACGCGGGCTGGCTTACGCTCTACGCAGGTATCGCTGCAGGTGCTCATGCCATCCTCATCCCAGAGTTCCCGATCTCGATCGACGCCCTACTGGGTATTATCAAGAAGAGGTACGACAACGGGGACACTTGGGCGATCGTTGCAGTCTCAGAGGGATATGGATACTCCGAGAATGACGACGCCCTACTGGAGAAGGACGAGTTCGGACACGTTCTTCTGGAAGAGAAGAAGATCGGTGCTATGATCGCTGAGCTCATTCACAAGCACCTCGACGTACCCACCCGAGCTGTTACACTCGGACATATCCAGAGGGGAGGTCCCCCCACGGCATACG
>JALWRB010000378.1 GCA_027077875.1 Candidatus Heimdallarchaeota archaeon | reverse complement strand
CTTTGTATTCAATCACCAGATCATTCTGGTAGTATTTTTGCTCAAGGGATGTTTCGACAACATCAACGATTAGAGCCACGTACAGACTGCTCAGGACGAGAGCTGAGATCATAATCAATGCAAGGCTCTTCCCAATTGTTCGTCCAATCCAAATCTTCGAGATTCTGTTGACAACCAAATACTCCCTCCTAACGTTGAACCTTGACAAGATATTCAAGAAGAAGTCGAAGCTTTTGAGTATCGTGATTGCAATGACTATCACGAGAAACATACTCAAGAGAATTATGTAGGTAGTGAAGTTGAGATCGGTGAAACGCAGAACGATGTTGTAAGACATCACAGAGGGATATAGTAAATTTGTGATACGGGTGGGACTGAACCTGAAATCTGGGAGGTCAAATGACTTTCTGTACGTCTCGTACGCACCAATAATGTTAGAGACAACTAGATAGCTGAAGTATATCGTCAAGGTGACTCCAGTGTTATCCACGTTGTAGAGCGTATCGTCAAATACCCCGGGCATTAGGAAAGCAACTGATATTCGCCCTATAGTAAGAAACAATTGAGTCACTCCAATTGCAGGGAGGATGAAGAGAGCATTTGACAGAAAAACATACAGAAAGATATCCTTCCTATCCCACCCCCTTCTAAATAGCTCTCCCTCTATCTTAGAATTTCTGAGCTTGACGAGATTATTGACCATGAACAGCCCGTAGAGTACTAAGAGCTGGGTAAAGAGGACAATGCCCATTCGAAAGATATTGAATGTCATCATGGGTATCAGTTTATCAAAGCTCCCATCAGATGGTGTGTCGTATGTGATTGTCAAATTTATACCACCGATTGAGGTCAGACCATATTTCAGAAATTCAACAAACCGAGTGATTCGGTCTCCTGTATCTGCGTCGTACGTCATGAGCACATTCTCCTCTTTAGTAAATGTGTAACCTAGTGCAAAATTGAATTGTTGCGGAACATTATCTGTTTGTTCCATAATATCCAAAGTCATGAATACTGCTATCCAAGGGTCTTTGGTACCACCTATCTGTACTACACCACTTGAGAAAAGGACACTACGCATGAGCTCAACTGCATCCTCATCCACCTCTATCACTGTATAGTTCTGGACTTTGGATAGGCCTGTAAGATTCAAACCTTTGAAATTTTGTCCGTTATTAGTCACTGCTACTACTTGAATTCCTTCGTCGACTGAATAGGTGGTTCTTAGTATGTCCATTAAAACAGGATTCGGATAATATGCTACCGCAGAGGAATAATTTACCACATCGATATCCCACTCGATCAAAAACTCCAAACGAGATTGGTTGTAACTTAGGTACTTAGTTTCCATATTCCTTTCGAACTGCTTGGCGAATTCTTGCTCTGCTTGTGTAATAAACGATTTTTGTTGGGCATCACCACTAATATAAAGATCAAAAGATTCCACCTGTTCTGTTACTGAGTTCTCCACAACCTTGCTATGGATGAAAAAAGGACTTATGTTAGACAGTTCATAATCAATCAAAACGGCTGTTGACACCAACATCGAGACAAAAATAATACCAAACAGATACTCCTGCCTTCTCGCTTTGAACAAAATACCGATCTTTTTCATTCAGTAAACAAGCAATTAATTTCAGGATATTTATAAGTGATTGTCATTGTCATATTGACATTCCCTCCACCACTTGAGAGTGTAGACAACACAAATGTTGACTTACCAATTCCAGAGTTGAATAAAGTAATAATAGTAGAGTTACAATAGAGTATTTTATCTACTTCCTTTTGATAGTGGTATAGACAGCAGAGTATACTTGGAAATCTGAGAACTGCCTCAGAAAAGAAATATCGAATATCTACTGTAGGACATTCTGGTGAGAAGCGTGAGCGTTGTTACTACTCGACATAATTGTTTTACCCAATCCAGTCCGTTGTCATGTTTACTCTCTCCAGTCTTCTAAATTAGCCGCGGTTCATCAAATGGCCCGAAGCTTTCTTTATCTAAAAATCAAGGAGGACCCATGAAGTTCTTAATCATCTTTGGACCCCCGGCGGTCGGCAAGATGACAGTGGCCAAGGAACTGTCCCTGATCATGGGTTACCCCTACTTCCACAATCACATGAGCATTGAGCTCGGGCTAAGGTATTTTGAGTGGGGTTCTCCCAGTTTCAAGAGAGTGGACGATGCCATCCGCTTCACCATCTTCGAGGAGATGGCAAAGAGTGATCACGAGGGCTTCATCTTCACCTTCGCATGGGCTGTTGATCTCGAGTATGACCAGCAGTACCTCAGGAAGGTCAAGGATATATTTCATGAATGGGAGATCTACCATATAGAGCTTGAGTGCGATCTCGACGAGCGGCTGAGGCGGAACAAGTTACCGGATAGACTGGAGGAGAAACCGTCGAAGAGGGATACGGTATTCTCTGAGAGAATCCTCCTTGAGTCCGATCAGGAGTACAGATTCAACACGTTCGAGGGGGAGTTCGATCTCAGCAATTACCTACGCATTGACACCACGGATATGACTCCGAGTCAGGTGGCTGAGCAGATTGTCGCGCACTTTCGGCTCAAATAGGGATAGCGAGCAAAGGCACCTCAGAGTTTCACCGAGAAAGATGGAGGCTCGAATCCACCATTGTATCTCCCGTAGAGCAGTCGAGTCCTGCTGCTAACCCCCACTCTCAGGTGGGGATACTCCCCCGCAGGGTACTGGGCGTAGACCTCACCTTTTTCCAGCCCACTCCCCAAAAGTCGGAGGTACAGCCTTGCATTCTTGTCCTTGGGTTCAAACTCCTCTTCGTCCTCGAGCTCGTGAACCTCCATGGGATATGTGGGTAGTTCCCGGAATTCTCCCTCCACATTGCCATCTTCTACGTCAAGTACAAGGTATCCCTTGGGCTCGATGACCTCCGCGAAGCTCGTTCTGATAGTGGAACCGCAGTGTACTGACCGCTCAGAGGTGATCTGTGCCCGGTGGACGTGCCCGGAGATAAGGAGTCCTCTCCTCGGAGGTCTAAGTGTCTTGCTACCCCTGAAATGCATTCTCTGAGGCCCCACCCACGAGTTATCGAGAAGCTGGTGGGCGATGAAGAGCTCAGATCTCACCTCATCAAGTACGCGTTGAATACCCGACACTTCCCTCTGGTAGGGAAATGCTGTAATGGCAAGGTCACCAAATTCAAATCGTGCAGTGGTGTTGACTATGTGCAGATTGTCGTAGTACATCTCCAGAAGGCTGTGAGCCAGCGAACGATCGTGGTTACCTGCAATCACCACGAGCTCAATCCCCCTGTCTAGCACCCTCGTGATCTCCGTGGAGAAGAATTTTTGCAGATCAGCAGTTGGTCGGGGCATGTCAAAGACGTCCCCTGCATGGACTACAAGATCTGCGTCCACTTGGCTCAGAACCCTGCTAAACTGCCCGCGGACGAAGTTGTCGAACTCTCTTCTTGCCTCCGCTGTCCTCCCCGATCTCGCGCCGAGATGAGTGTCTGAGAACACCACGATCCTCATTTTATCTCATCCTGCCGATGAGCAACTCGGT
>JALWRB010000377.1 GCA_027077875.1 Candidatus Heimdallarchaeota archaeon | reverse complement strand
CTGTTACAGTGGGTCAACGACCAAACAGTGGGTACAGACCCAATTATCAACGTTACTGTCGCTTCATTCATCGGAATTTCGGTCTTCATCTGGATCAATATGATGATGCGGGTCAAGATGAGGGAGCATTTCGAGAAACTGAACACCATGACCCAATCAATTGCAGAGGGGGATCTAAGAATCTCGAAGGAATCCCTCAAGGTCCCTCGTAACGACGTGTTGTACGGCTTCTACTACGGTTTCGAAGCGATGATCGTCGAATTGCAGTCCGTGATTAAGCGCATCAGGACTGCAGCCACCAGTGTGGCAACGACTGCGGAGCAGATTGCAGCGTCTAGCTCCGAGGTAAGCTCGTCAAGCGAGTCCATATCTGCGATCATGGAAAACATCAGCCAAGGAACGCAAGAACAGGTTGCACGGGCAAATGATGCAAGGAATAGTGCTGAGAACTTAGGTGTAACGATCAACGAATCATTCGAGAGAATTGAGGAAGTGCTACAATTGACACTCGCCATCGCAGAAGAGACCAACCTACTCGCACTTAATGCGGCCATAGAGGCACAAAGAGCAGGGGAAGCAGGCAGAGGATTTGCAGTTGTTGCGAAGAATGTAAGGAGGCTGGCAGATGATTCGCGAAATTATGTCGATGAGATTGAAGAAGTTATTCGTAACGCCATCACCCTTATCCAAGAGGGTCAGCAGAACATCACCAACTCGGTTGCCCAGATCTCAGAAGTAAGTGAAGATGTGGCTACAGCGTCAGAAGAAGTTGCTGCCTCTGCAGAAGAGCAGACTGCCACTATGGAAGAGCTTGTGGCAGCTACTTCGGAGCTTTCATCTCTCGCCAACTCCTTGGAGCTCACTCTACAGAAATTTACAATTGAGAATTGAGACTCTAATAAAAGGGTTAATACATGCCCTCACCCGAGAGGAAATGTTGACCGAACAGACTAAGCGAGGAATAAAATTCTGGGCTACTGTTATCCTGATGGGGATAATTTTCATCCTTTTGGTACAAAGTATTGGTGGATTAAGTGTGCTGATCGACGGGATTGTCGAGTCTTGGCCACTGGGTATACTTGGTGTCGCTTTGCTCTATACTCTGGTCATGTTGATTCGAGTGGTTCGGTGGAACCTTCTGCTCAGATCTAGCAATATTGAGGTTGAGTTCTCATTACTGGCGAGGGTGGCATGGATCGCATGGGCCCAAAACGCTGTGCTTCCCGCACGATTGGGAGAGGTATCAAGATTATACATCCTGAAAGACCGGGAGGATGTCCCCGTCTCTGTGACGACCGCCTCTATCCTCTTGGAGAAATTTTTCGATCTGTTCGGGTTGCTCTTCGTACTAGCGACATCAGCACTGCTTTTCTCCATCGACAACACAGAGCTACAGTCAAGCTTTGTACAGAATGTTCAATTGCTCGGGGTACTCGTTTTAATAGGTTCCCTTGGTATCCTTTCCACTGTTGTCTTCGACGAGTTCTACCTTCGACTCCTCAATTTTATGCCCCTGAAAAGTAAGCTGGTCCCGCTTTTCAAAAGGTTCCAACGATCGGCTAAGACGTTGCTCCAGAACAGATTCATGTTCCTCCAAGTTATGTTGATCTCAATTTTGCAATGGTTCATTGAGGCACTTACTATCGTTACAATTGCTTGGGTGCTGGGTGTACGAATTAGTGTGATTGGGATTATATTCGCTGCAATTGTAGGCTACGCTACCTACATTTTCCCAATAACTCCAGGTTCCTTGGGACCATTTGAACTCTTTGTAGGGCAGTTGCTCATCATTATTGGAGACCTCACAACGGATCAGGCTACAAAAGTACCATTTGTCACCCATATCCTAGTAATTGTCTATCTTGGACTGACTTCCCTGATAGCAACTACTACCCTCAGCTATCGAGAGAAAAATCAGGGGAGATAGGCTTTCAGGACGGGAAGTGATCGGATACTAAATAAATAGAACGAGAATATGCACGATAATGGCAGACGATATCGTAATTGGTGATTATACAATCAAGACCGATCGAAAATACATGGCATCACACGAGTGGGTCAAAGATCTTGGTAACGGAAAGTACAAGATCGGCATTTCCGACTATGCCCAAAAGAGCCTTCATGAGATTACCTATGTCCAATTCGAGGAAGAGGATACTGAGTTCGAGCAGAAAGAGGTGATTCTCACTGTTGAGGCAATCAAGGCATCTGGAGACATATACGCACCTTTCAAGCTCAAGCTTATCGAGAACAATGAAGTACTCGAGGACGATCCTGAGAAGATAAACGAGAGCCCTTACGAAGATGGATGGTTGGCGATGTTTGAGGCAATTGAGTACGACGACTCCTTGCTAATCACCCCAGAGGAGTATAAAGCGATTGTAGAGAAGGAGCTCGAGGACATTTAGTACTTACTTAGTAGTCGTCAATCCCCAAAAATTCTAGAAAATAAACCTCAGTCTTATCTACAAAGTCCATCCCCTTCTCACTCAACCGAAAGTAGTTGGCGTTATCATGATTTTCCACGATGACATATTCTCCTTCAATTAGTTCCTTCAACAAGCCGTCTATCTGCTTGGTAGTGGCGATATTTGACTGTTTCTTAAGCTTGTATTTAGAGATACCCACGGGTGAATCCTTGATGTGGAGAAGTAACTGAAATTTCAGTTGTGTCCTATCTCGGTTCTTTCCCATGACTCTCAATTAGATACCACCAAATCCATTAATAAGGATAGTGAGTTACTAGTGGTTTAACCCTAGTAAAACTCCTTTTCGAGGTAATTGTCAAAATCCTCCGTGGTTTGTTCCTTGTGCTGAGAGAACCTCCTAATGTAGTAAGCATTCTCTAGTAGAATAAGGGAGACGAGTAAACTTAGTATCCCAATAACCAACCCTGCTTCAGTGACAATGAGGAATAACGAGAGAATAAGCGTAACTATTCCCAAGATCATAACATGGCTTGAGTGCCTTGTGAGGAATGACACCATCTCGCTGTAGTCGAAATAGAGTCTGAACTTTTCGAAGGTTTTGCCACGGGGATCGTGTTCTTCGAATCTTCCATATCTTCTTCGGAAATAGCGATCAGCTCTTCGTACTAGGATAAAGATCCCGATCATTGTCAAGGGGACTGCTGCAAGCGCGAGAATTCCACCGAGTAAGAATATGACCACATTGAGGGGATCACCAGCTGCCGCCTCTGCCACAGTCCCAGATATCTCGCTAAGTGTCTCACCTATAGTCGCCTCTACCTTAGATTCAGCGGTTGATGTCCCAGTTTCGGTTGTCGTCTCATTCTGCAGGGGAGCGACGTATGTCTCTTGTGGAGGTAGACTACCAGCATTGACATCAGCCGGAGCTACGGTGATAATCGAAAGGACAAGGACAGCGAAGAGGAAGTATGTATACCTCACCAAATAATACTGTACACTGTCGATTATAAAATGTAGGGGATATATTTAATCCCCAAAGGGTGAAAATTTCTCCCTCCAACTTTAATACGCACTACGACAGGGGTTAATTATGAGAATAGTCCTAGTAGTACTCCTTCTGATTTCAAGCTTAGCAGTGAGTGCGGACCAAACAGATTTCGTTGCAATCAGATTCCAATACAACGAACAGCAGGCTTCCCTTATCCTAGATGGGGAAGTGGCAGAGGTTGTCGTAGGAACCACTTCGTATCGATCAGAGTTGTACAGAACCGCAAATCTTGCCCAAGAGTTATTGAATCGCACAAGTACATTGCCAGAGGGAGGAGAGGGGAGAGTATATATAAATTTAGGTGGAAATTCTATCAATCGAACCTATAATGATAAAGTCGAATCTGAGTTCCATAACCTTGTCATGGAGATATTCTTCAGAGTTACAGGGTTGGATCAAGAGGAACCTATGCAGGCTTGGCCTGTCGATGTGAATGTAGCAGTTATGGAGTCATATCCAGAGCAATATGCTGTAAGTGCGCTTATCCATCGGAACAATGACCTACTGGCAGTTGTGATCAATGTCTCACCACAACTTCTTGTATTGGCGAATGACAGGGTAATATACAACCAGACGACTGAGGTGTCCATAAATTCTGGAGGGCAAACCGTCGAGACCACGTTCCCAACATTCAGTGTCGGGGAGAATTATGGACCGGATGACCTGACCTTCGTGGTCTCTGTAGAGAACTACGGAGTGAATGATAACTGGGAGCGGATAGATGCCAGTACTTTCAAATACAACCTGCAGGGTGAAACCACCAATAATGAACTTCCATTCATAGCACCATTTACAACAATCATTTTCTCCATAGTAATCAAACGTCGAATCTCTGTCTCCAGGCGCTGAGTTCATCTAGCGTTACATTGGATCCACAGATCACAACAACCACTCGCTTTCCTTCAATGTCAAGTGATCCAGAGGTCAAGAGAGATACGGTGCATGATGTCGCAGGCTCAACAAGGATTTTTTCATGCTCCAAGAACTCCACCATAGATGCTACAGCAGACTTATCGGTAACAATATGAGCTCCAGAAAGTCTGTCCCTAAGGTAAGAGAAAATCTCAGGAGTCGTACGTCGAGCGCCTAGGGTTTTTGCAATTGAGGTAATGTCGGGAAGTGTCACGAGCTTCCCCGCACTTATGCTCTGAAAGAGAGAGTCTGCACCCTTCGTCTCAACGCTATGGACTTCGACATGGTCCAGAAGTCCCCTTGCATCCAAGTTTCGAGTGATTCCGGTGATAAGACCACCTCCTCCAACAGACACCAGAATCATGTCAAAGTTGTCTATTTGGTCAATGAGTTCGTTTATGATGGTGCCCTGACCAGTGATAACCTCTACGTCTGCAAATGGGTGGATATACAATGAAGACGTTTCTGATGCAAATTCAATTGCGATCTTGTTTGCATCATCCCAGGTGTTACCAGCCAGTCTGACCTCAGCACCCAATTTCTCCAGTAATTCTACCCGGTATTTTGAGGTCGATATCGGGAGGAATACCCTACAGGGGATATTCAGCAATCGTGCTGCAATCGCTACCCCAAGCCCGTGGTTACCACCACTAGCTGTTACAACATAATTAGGAAGGGGATTTTGGGAGAGGAGAGAGTGCATTGCGCCCCTGATCTTGAAGGAATGCCCTGGGTTCAGGCACTCCAGTTTGAGGAATACATCCGCTCGCAACATATCAGACAACCAACCTGAACGGATGACAGGACTGGGAGACATTACTCGTCTGACATGTTCTTCTGCTAGATCAAAGTCTTCTAGACGATAGCTCACAGCAAAGAGATGGAGTCCTCCCTTTAATTATTTCCTTTGTCCAGAGGACGAAACAGAGATTTTGGACAACTCGTGTTGAACTGGCAGAACTTACACTTGATATAACTGCTGGCCCCTCGGGGTTTTCTTTCCTCCCTCCAGTAAGCAACAAGATCAGAGATGGTCTCCAGCGTCTTATCTCTCCGCTTCAGTGTTAGAGAGTACTTGTGGATTCTAATCCTTGAGTTGAACTCCTGTTCGAGAGCGTTCTCTTCCCCATCGAGATATCTTATAAGAGGTTCGACAATCGATTCCCTCTGGACGTCTTGTAGGACCTTGGGGATGACAATTTTCATACCACTGATATCGAAGCCCATCTGCTCAAGGGATAGAGCATAGAGGAATGCTTGAAATCTCTCTCCGGGGTAAGTCTTCTTCAGGTTGTTTGGGTTTCGAGTGGTCTTGATCTCAAGAAGATAAAGAGGTTTTCCATCCCTGAAGATCAGCCCATCGTGGATCCCACTGATCACTATCCCTTCAGTTTCATACCTTGTAGGGAAGATTGATGTGATTGTCTTCTTCTCCTCAATGTGCTTAATGAGTTGTTCTGTAGGAATTACCTCGGTGGGGACGAGTGTGTCGTGAATCTCTGTCCCGACTTTCTGAACCTCAAGCTCCTCCTTACCAAATTGCTCCTCGAAATCCACCTTCTGCTCACAGAACAGCTGAGCAGCCAGAGTCGAGACAAAAAGTCTCGATTTCCCGAAGCGGAGCGGCACCTCCGACTCCATCTGAGGTCTATTGAGAAGCGAATCTTTCCAGTTCATTGTGTTCGTGATCTCCTGCTCCCACCTAGTATCAGTTTTGCATATAGGGGAGAGAGATTGCTTACCTGTGTGTATACGCCTTGGTACAGTGCCTCGAAAAAGTCGGATTTTATTACCGCTTTCTCGTGGGCAAGACGGGGGGGTATAAACCAGTCCTGCTCGTCAGAAAGGGTGAGGAGGTCTGCTAGCAGTTCCTCCTGTCCAAGGGCGACACTGGCGAATTGGTCTATACGTATCGGAGTTCCCTTGTCCTTAATTGAGCAGTAGAATGTTTTGAGCTTGTCGAATCCATCAGGGAGTTTTATGTTCTCCTTCTCCCATATCTGTGGGACGACCGTTCTTCCCAAGGTCTTCTGTGCATCGATTTCTTTCATCATACTGTATCCTGCTTTCTCCTTCGAGACCACGGAGAAGAAAGTGGTATCAGTGAATTCTGATTTTGCACTTACGAACTTCTTGGTGTAGTTATCCTTGGGGATACCTAGAACCCTCACGTCCGACTTCTGAACCTCTTCCAAGAACGAGGAGAGAGCAGAACCATATGCCACAATCTCATTGAAGAATACCTCAACTTCCGGTTGAATATTCCGGGAGTCTTTCCATGCGTTGGCTATCCTGCTTGGGACACCTACCCTGAAAAGAGTTTCAAGTGTACCGTCAACCATCAGATACTTGGGAGATCCAGATTTGAGAAGTTTAAGCGATACCATAATCTCCAGCTTCTGCCTAAGTAGTCCTAGTAGATCCTCAGCAAGGTCACTGACGGATATCATTGTCCTCCGTGTGATCTGCCATGGCTCGTTCTTCACCTCCTCTGGACCCATAATCCGTCCTGCAGCTTGTGCGAACAATATCTTTGATCCTCGCGTGTTTAGCGACCGAGAGCCCCCGTCTACCGCTGCAACAATGGGCATATGGGGGCTCATGGTAGGAAGTGAATGCCAAGGTGTATTATTGACTGGGTCTGTACGGTCATTCACCTGATCCATGAAATACTTGATCTCGTTTTCAAGAGAGGTAGAGATCTTGTTTATCAGACTCCTGAGGGAGTCGAGGTCAGTAAGCTCTTCCAAAGTTTATCCCAATCACCACTGACACATTGTCCCTTATTAATGCACCTGTGGGATATTTTCAGGTGAAATTCTCAGGGTTAAGGACAAGATTTGAATACTCCACCATATCCCAAGTATTTGTGAATTACTATGTCCATGAGACTGCGGTAGTAGAGGAGGGAGCGAGTATCGGTGAGGGTACGAAAATATGGCATTTTGCCCATGTGCGGAGTACAGCATCGTTGGGTAAAAACGTAATAGTTGGGAAGAGTAGCTATATCGATGCAGAGGTCAAGATCGGTGACAACGTGAAGGTCCAGAATCTGGTCAGTGTGTACAATGGAGTGACTATAGGGAACGATGTCTTCGTTGGACCTCACGTTGCTTTCACCAACGACCTCCACCCAAGGGTCACCGAGGAATGGGAGATCACCCGAACTTCGGTAGAGGATGGGGTGAGTATCGGTGCAAACTCAACGATTATATGCGGGAACATTCTGGGGAGATACTCACTCATCGGTGCTGGATCAGTGGTGAATAAGGATGTCCCACCACATGCTCTTGTGGTTGGTAATCCTGCGAGGCTTATCGGATGGGTCTGTTATTGCGCACGAAAGATCGCGGGTCGCGACTTCAAGGGAGGAAAAGTCGTCTGTGAACATTGTGGAAGGACTGTAGAGGTTAACCTGTAAAATACCTAAATCATTCTTCCTGAAAACGCGAAACAAGTGTATAACTCCACAAGTTATTTAAAATTCAGATTTCGAGTAGGAATAGTTACCGTAAAGAATCTTGAACAGAGAGGTTATATCATTGAAATTTAAGTTCGGAAAGATTATTTTCATCTTCGCACTACTCGCTGCTATGTTAGCAGCGCCCGTACCAGGGCTTAATGGACAAAATACTTCTGATGGCTCGGCATCACTCCAGGACATCACACTCTCGGGAGTTGTCGATCATCCTCCAAAAGTAGAAGGACTTAACGCTACAGCATTTGTGAATAGGACAGTGGCCATCCGCATCAACTCTGAAATTGTACTTCAAGATGACATTACAGTAACGATTAAGGACAATAAGACAAGCATTGGGATGATCAACTACACGATCCCTACTGTATTCCAGAAAGATGTACAGAGTGTCAGGGTCTGGGTCCAGTACTCCAGTTTCCTCGATATTCAGAACCAAGATTTCAGGAAAGGTTTCGAGATGTACAAGGGTCTTGAAGCAACGACATACTACATTGATGTCTCCAACAACTCCAAGCCTATAACCGACAATGTGACAAAGAAGATTTATATCAGGACAGAGCTAACTGCCGTCAATCACATCAGGTTCAGCTTGGATGAATTTGAACAGAGGGGCGAATTCATCACCCCCGTGACCCCACTCCTGTCAAATATCAATACGACCGGAAGAGTCGAGATAGGACTGGAGAGCCAGCAGGACAGATTCTCGTCTGATTCCACGGGAGACTATCAGCTGAACAACAACAGCCTGATCTATAATAATCTTGAGAGTAATGGGTACGACAGGGACAAGGGACTTGTTGAGGATGTGGACTATGCTACCGTGGTTTTCAAATCTACCACAGACTTTGAGGCCGGTGGGTTTAGTATCACCATCCCGTTTGTCTTTGAACAGGTCAACAGAAGAGTTATCATCGACCC
The DNA here is from genome assembly GCA_027077875.1 of Candidatus Heimdallarchaeota archaeon. Lineage (GTDB taxonomy): Archaea > Asgardarchaeota > Heimdallarchaeia > Heimdallarchaeales > Kariarchaeaceae > S139-21. The sequence continues at coordinate 4,822 of JALWRB010000377.1, read as the reverse complement.
ATATGGATACGTCTACGTCAAGGAGGAAGTCACTCTTCGACACCTTGGAGCTCCAAAACCAAAAAACTCACCCAGTTATATACGAAGCTTTGGTATTGGAGGAACTCAGCTCTCTGTCCCAGGATCAGCAACCGTAACGGATGTCTATGATGTCGAGGGAAGTTTGAACCTTAAAGACAGGGACACTGACACTGGGTTCCCGAAGACAGATTCCCTCCCAGATGGTTCATTCAAGGGTCTGAAAATAGCCTTCAGGAATACAATCTACGGTGGTGAGGAATATTCATTCACCGTGGAGTACAGGTTCAGTACAGCAGACGTAATTGTCATTGGCTCGAATGATAGGATGACGTTTAACACAACCATGATGTCGAGGTTCAACACAACCGTCAGCGACTTCAGCACTACCTTCGAATTCCCAGAAGGAGCACGATTCCTTGGTGAAAACTTCAAATCCACAAATCCGCTCACGACCTATGAATTCAGTGTCAAAACGGATCGGAACTCCTTCAGCCTCTTCAGGCATCCGGAGTTTACTATCAAGGCCACAAACTTCACCTCATTCGACAACAATGAGTTCAACATCTTTTTCGAGTACAACAGGATTTGGGTAGTAACTCCGATACTATCATACACTATAGTAACCCTCATCCTTCTCCTTGCCTACGCTGGTTTCGCCAGTAAATATGGAGGAAGAAGCTCTAAGAAGATTGAGATTGTGAAGGAGAAGATACCAGTCAAGGAACTTGAGGACTTCCACAGAGTGTTCGTTGACTACCAGTCTGCCTCCAACACCCTTGAGAAGCTCAGGCAAGACAGACGGACTAAGAAGATCAACAAACGTGAGTACGATGAGCAGACTAAAGCGGTCAACAAGAGACTCAAAGCCCTGAACATCGAACTGGGTAAGGTGGTGAAGAATGCAGAGGGCATTCCTCACAAGTACTTCAAGCTCATCCAGAACACGATGAATACCTTCAACAAGCTGCAGAATACATATGTCAGCATTAGGGAGAATAGGAAGAACTACCGTGAGAAGAAGATCACGAAGAGTGTCTACCAGAACATGGCGGAAGAGTATCTTGATCAGATCGACGATCTCCAGGCCAAAGTAGACCGTAACCTCACCTCCATCGAAGAACTGATCTTCTAATATTGTCCAATTTCTTGTGCACGAATTCTAATATCAACACTTTTTAGATCGCAATTTATCAGAATAATTAGCAATGACCAAGAGACGACATCCAAGCAAGCTCATCAGGATAGGAGACCTTCTCAAAGCACAGGAGGTCGAGGTTAAAAATCCATTCGAGGACGAGGAGAGAAGGTACATCGTCCTCAACAAGGACCCACTCTTCAGGGTCAAAATATTCGGCACAGTCGTCTCGAGGCGGGAGGGGGAGACATCAAAGGAGAACACGAGCGGGAGTAAAAAGTACCTACTCCTCGAAGTGGATGACGGTACAGGGACAATAACCGTGGCCCTATTCGGAATGACCTCCGTGTTCGAGAAGATCCGTAGAGGAGACATTGTAGACATAGTCGGGAGACCGAGGTCATACAACGACCGTATCTCAGTAACTGCACAGTCCGTACAGATCGTCGACATCGATTTCGAGCTCTACCAAAGAGTGAATCTGCTAGAAATTGAATCCGGTGAGGAGGGATTCGAGCCAGAGGGGAGGATCCCAAAGTACCTCACGTTGAGCGAATATGATGACTGGAGAAGTCAGAATTCAGAGAGAATTAATGAAGGGGGAGATATTCCTTCGGAGATGATGCCCAATGTCAAGGATCAGGTATTCGAGATTATCAAGAATGCAAACGGGATTTCAAAGGATGAGATCATGGGGATACTTAGCTACAGCGGTGACGAGATAGATGCTGCGATACACGCCCTCCGATCTGAAGGGATGATCCTTACACCAAATTCAGGAAAGTTCGTCCCGACATAACTTCATTCTGAATCTTATCAAAAGACCTTAATTACCGAGGCGAGGAGTGGAGTTAGACCACTTGCCAAAGTGGAACGAGTCGATAGTGAAGCTTGGTATCATGCGTGCTTCGGGAGCATGTGATCATGGGTTCAAATCCCATTCGACTCATCCCATGACTGACAACGAGCCCATGAGCTTGTATATTAGGACAATTCAGTCCATCTGGATTTCTCTCCCTTTTCACCTATGACTGATTGTATCAATATTGCCTTAATACTTCCTCAATTTTGATTTCAAAGTTTAATCCCCTGAGATTCGAGTGAATAAGCAGATATCGCGCAATTCGCGATTGAGTGAGAGAAGAATAGTAGTTTCCGTATTGCGCAGTCAAATTGGATTCTCCACATATATCGACCACTGCCCGTGTTCATCAATTATTCTGCAAGTATAAGGGAGCACCGAAATTTGCAGATAAGCCCAACTATGCGCATTTATTGCACAGATTCCACGATCTCACGGAGGACTCTAAGGTTCCCAGGATCATCACGCTCCTCGGTGATCGGGGTCTCGAGGATTAGAGGAAGGTGTTGGGCTTTGAAGTGGGGATAACTGAAGAAATTTTGGAAGCCCTCCATCCCAATGGTCCCGAGTCCTATGTGCCAGTGCCTATCCCTCTTACTCCCAGCCTCACCAAGTGCGTCGTTCACGTGAACAACCTTGATTAGATTGAGATCTATCTCTGAGGAGATTGTATCCAGCGTGTCGGAGGTGTGTTCACCGGACAGGTTGTAGCCAGCGACATGTGTGTGGCAGGTATCGAGACATACGCCAAAGTTCGAGGGTCGATCCAGTCCATCGAAGATTACAGATATCTCATTAAAATCAGATCCGACTGCATTCTTGGAACCTGAGGTGTTCTCTAAGAGCAGAGTGACTGGGGATTCGGGGACTGAGTTAAGGTGCTCAATCACGCTCTTGATTCCAACCTCCGATCCCTTTCCTTTATGAGAACCGAGATGAAGTACAAGGTAGTCCACACCAAGGACTTCACAGCGGGCAATTTCTGAGAGCAGTGTATCCCGAGTCTTCTCTTGACTATCGGCATCAATATTCGACAAGTTAGGGAGGTACGGCATGTGAACAACGATCTTCTCAAATCCCAGTTTCTCCCTCCTCAGCTTGAATTGTTTGACAGAAGATTCTTCCAGAGGCTTAGCTTTCCAAGACCTTGCGTTCCGTGTGTAGAATTGGAAGGTGGTTTGATCCATCTGCTGGGCGTGTACCGGCGCGTTCTGCACTCCACCTTTAATTGACACGTGAGTTCCAAAGAGCACTGATTATGTATTCCATAGTGGTGGATAAGACTTGCGAAATGGAGAATGTTCAATAGAATACTAGACTGAAATTAGTTCCCTCTGGCCCTTTTGATCGCTTCGTTCATTGCGGGAAGCACCTTGAATAGGTCTCCTACTATGCCGTAATCTGCAACTTTGAAGATCGGGGCTTCTGGATCCTTGTTTACCGCGACAATGATGTCTGAGGTGCTCATTCCAGCAAGATGCTGAATTGCTCCAGAGATCCCTGCAGCGATGTACAGTTTGGGTGATACGAACTTCCCTGTCTGACCAACTTGGTCAGAGTGGGGTCTCCATCCAGCGTCAACTACTGCACGGGAGGCACCGACTGCAGCACCGAGTGTGGCAGCGAGTTCCTCGATTACATTGAAGTTCTCAGGTCCTCCTACACCCCTTCCTCCAGATACAATGATATCGGCCTCCGTGAGCTCGATCTTACCAGAGTCTGCAGAGAGTATCTCTACCAATTTGACCTTATCGAAACTTGGATCAGAGGCGACAGTGATGTCTGAGACCTCGGGAGTGCCATCACCCTCGGGAGGTAGATCGAAGACACCAGGTCTGATGGCAGCGACGAAGTTGCCCTCAACCTTTACAGTGGAGAGGATTTTGTTACCATGGATGGATCTGACGAATGTGCTGGAGTCGACTACTGCACTCACGTCACCAATGAAGGCATATCCCTTCTTGGCACTGACAAATGGTGCGATCTCCTTACCCCACGCGGTTGAGGGTATAATATACGCATCAGCTTCCACATTGGCAATTGCCCTGCTGTAGATGTTTGAGTGGTACTTCGCAAACAGGTCGCCCTCTGCCTTCTGAACTGACTTCACACCGAATGACCCTGCAGTTGTGACGAGGTCACCGACCTGCTCTCCGATGAGGATTCCGACGACATCATCAGATATTTTTTGCGCGGCAGCTAGAGCCTCCAGCCCTGCTTTTGTTATTTTGTTATTGTAGCTCTCTAGGTATACTGCGACCTTCATTGAATCACCTTCTCCTTGTTGATCAGGGCATCCACCAGCTTGTCAACTGCATCATCACCCTCGAATATCTGACCACCCGATTTCTTGGGTGGGAATTTGACCTCTACCTGCTTGACCTTTGCGTTGGCAGTACCAGCGAATCCCGCATAGTTTGCACCGTCTTTCTCGTCAAGGGGCTTTTTCTTAGCCTTCATAATTTGTGGTAATTTGGGATACCGTGGCTCATTGATTCCCTTGTCAACAGTGACGACTGCAGGGAGTGTGAGCTCGAACTTCTCCTTCCTTCCACTTGCATCTCTCGTCACAATAACAGAGCCCTCGGAAGCCTCCATATCGGAGATCTCAGTAACCACAGGAAGACCCATCAACTCCGCTACAGCTGCACCAACATAGCCGTCGTTGCTGTCTGTCGCGACCTTTCCTGCAAAGATGAGGTCTGCGCCCAGCACCTCCAATTCCTTTGAGAAGATTTTTGCCAGACCCAGAGCATCACTTGCCATAAGATCAGGATTGTTGATGAGAACCGAATCATCAGCTC
>JALWRB010000376.1 GCA_027077875.1 Candidatus Heimdallarchaeota archaeon | reverse complement strand
TTGATCGAGTCCACCAGATCTGCTCGTCTCATTTCCATGTAGATGGCTCTGAATGCCATGCTATAAGTTTTATCGCTACATTTCAGACATTTGATCTCACCAAATTCTCATCTCTTTAACTATATAGTTCTCACTTAACCAAAGATAGCCGTGTTAATGCTCTAAATCCAATAGATATTAAGTTACTCCCTACTGATTAATTAATGTCTATTCAGTTAATCTCCATATGAAAAAAACATACAAGAGCAAGTGTGGGGGTTATATTATCCCTCTACGGGGAGGAAATACTGGTGGGATGTTGGATATATGAAACGGATCGTTCTGCTTACAGTCCTCCTTCTTCTCATCATGCCTAAAACAGCATCTGGGGAACCAAGAAGTTTGAATCTCAGGATAGAATACCTCGATACTTCTGAGAGTGAGGTAATAGCGTTTACGGTTGCTCATGATCTCAATGACCTTAGTGTTACAACGGAGCTAGTGCCTCGATCCCTCGATTACATTATCTCTGCATTGTCTAATACTAATATGACATGGGACATTCTAATCACCGAAACAGGTAGTGACGATCCATACCGACCTACGAAATTCATCGATGAGTACAGTTGTGGTGGTAACGATCTTGGATACAATCTTTTCAATACCTGTGACTATGGCTTTAACCAATCACTCGTCCAATCTAGTGTCGCTCAGGGTAATCTCCTGAGCCAAGGTGACGTTGATCGCATGCTCATCGAGATCGAGAATGAATACAACGAAACCCAAAGGATCCAGCTTTTTGACGAGTTTCGGATGATCTTCATGACACAACTTCTATACGAGGTTCCACTCTATTCCGAATCTGAACGCTTTATCATATCAAGTGGGATGAACTGGTTCAACCCATTGAGCAAGGTCTACACCCATACCCCAAGTTCGCGTGTTCTCGATCCATTGAAGGAGGTTCTGAAGGGAGCATATTGGGGTGACTACGTAAATCCCCGTTACCATGACAATGGTACACTGGCTCTTCCAATTGCAGCCTCAAAATTGGACTGGGAATATTTCTTCCAAAATCCCAGTAGGGCAAGCATAATTTTCCCCACTCTAGGGTTTTTTGACAGCGTAGGTGGTATTCATCCCAACACTGCGATGAACTATTCTATTGGATCCTCGGATGATGTCTGGAATCTCGAAATACACGTGAGGGAGGATGTTGAGTGGGTGAATGCATCAACCGGCGACCTACTTACTGGATATAGGGTGAAGGCGGGGGATTTTGCTCTTGGAATCAAGCTAATGGAGAGCAGGGGATATCTTGACGAACTACTCAACGTCACATTTTCAGGTGAACTTCTCTCGGTCGAGATGTCTCAGGGATACAACTGGCTTCAGTTATTTGAGGTTCCTGCCATCCCCTACTGGTACCTCGGGGGCGATCTCCACCTAGAGAATGGGTCGGTCTTCAGAGCATTCCAAGATGGTGTAGGATCCGGATATTTGGATTACAGTGCCCTAGTCAAGACAAGGCTTTCAATCGAAGACAGTATTGAGTGGGGCATATTCTCGAAGTCCCCAATACAGGCAGGACCCTACTACCTCAACACGAGTGACCCCCTAGTTTACGTTCCTGGAAGTAGTGCAGAACTGGTTGCCAACCCGTATTACTGGTTCCCCAACGAGGATGACGGAGACTTCGATCTCATGACCCAATCGGTCGAAGATCCATACTTCTTCGCGTACAACGGAACGGACAGGGTCAATAGCCTTCGGATTCCGAGACTGAAGTACATAGGGTACAATGATACTACAGTTGAGGAAGAGAAGTTGATGCAGGGAGAGGTTGACATCTCCCGGAGATTGAGTGACGATCTCTACGGGTTGGACTGGAGGGAATTCACGGAGAGATATTCCGTCTTTGTCAGCCTGTTGCCATCGTCAGGATACCGGCTCCTCTTCAATCTCGGCTCTCCGGATGTACAGAACTATGACACCCGGAGAGGGATTGTACACGCAATTGACAAAGCTGGGATCTACGCACAATCCGTCACGAGAGTAGCCAAGGATTCCCCCGTCCCAAGTTACTACGTGAGGTACTACTCGGACGATTGGAAGGTAGACTTCGACCAGATCAACGCTGATTTGCTACTTCCCGGTACAACATCGACATGGGATACTGTGACATCTAGTAGCCCCGCAGTCCCATCCAACATCTCGTTATCAATGGCCGATACATCCTCAAGCACGAGGGTTTTGTTCTTACACTCCGGAAGCATCTTCTCCATATCCTTACTAGTTCATATCAAACGAAGAAGTAGGTTATCTCTGTAGGTTTCTTCTCCTCTGACATCCATGCTATTGCATGCTGCTAGATACAAAGATTCCTCTGACTTACATAGGGTAGGAGAGATTTGAATACAGCTACCTGAGTGTGGGCTTGCCTGATGTACTCGGTAAAAACATTTCTACATTCTCTTCTCTCGTCTGATCTTTTCTAGCAATGGTAATGTAGCCACAAATGGGACAAGGGAGAGTGGTGCGTCAGTGCTTATCGAAGGGGTAGTTTTCTGGTTGGTGGTACTTCCCGAACTAGTTATTGGACTCATTGTGTCCGAGAGTTCAGAGCTTGTGGTTATCAGTTCGGAGCTCATTGTCGGAATGATCTTATTAGAGAACCAGAACCTGAAGAAGTCGTCCAAGGTGTGACGCCAAGCACCCCACGAGTGCCCCTCGTGGAGGTAGATTACCTGATTGGGTACTCCGTGCTTGTCGAAATAGGGCTCCATCTCCTTGACTCCGTCCCAGATCAACTGCTCGTAACTCCCCGCGGTCATCCACCATGAGGTTCCATTTGACCCATCCGTGAACGTGTTCTTCATCTGTTCCTTGATCCCGCAGCCGATAAAACCCAATGTTGTGTCCTCGTCGTACCAAGCTGGAGAGTGTGCTCCAATTGTCTTGAAGACATTGCCTCTGCTCACCCCTACCTGTGCGGATACCTGTCCCCCGAGCGATGTACCTACATGGGCTCTGGCGTCCGCGGTTGCGTTTGTGGCGTAGTTCGTGTCGATATACTCCACCAGTTTATCGAGGAAGTTGACGTAGTCATTCCGTGAGCAGTTGTACCAGTTCGCCCGGTCACCCCATGGGTCGACAAAGACAGCGATCACGGGTTCGATCTCACCTGAGTGTATCATATTGTCAAGGATTACTGTTGCAGAACCCAGAGTAACGTACTCACTCCCATCAGCAAAGTATACCGAGCGGTACTTCTTTCCGCTATCATAACCTGTGGGTAGGTAAATCTGGATTTTTGGGTTCGGTCCGTCGAAGGCAGTCGATATCGTCTGGAGAGTACCCTTGGGTGTGGTGGGCTTTTCAATGATCTCCACGGGTTGAACGAAATTCGGCATTGCGAGTTCAGAGTTGGGACCGAACCCTCCTGACACTTTGTTTGGATTCCGAGGATCGAGTATCCAGTTTGATCCGACGACGAACTTGTAATCTATCCTCGCATCCTCCTCGAACACCCTCTCCCTGTAGAAGAAGTTGAAGTCTGGGTCAAGCTGGGTCATGGGATCCAGGTTAGGGTTCCATCCGTTCATGTCCCCAGCCACCGAGACGGAGTTGACACTGTTCGAGGTATAGTAGATAAAGACAGCGTGAGTGTCATTTATAATAGCGGGGAACCCCCTGCTCTCCTGCCATGTGATATACTGGTCGATGAGCCCTTGTCTGTCTCCTGGGGCTGCACTGGTGAATTTTTCCTTGAAGTCGTAGAAATCCGTGAAGGGCTCCTGGGCGGACGACATCGAGGACATGAAGAGCAGAAGTACGACAACGGTTAATTCCCTGATCACAGGTTGATCTAAAACGTTGGTTTATAGCTTCACTGAAATTCATTCAGACTGCTGAAGCATCCGCAGAATATCAACGAATCTGTCAATCTCTTCAGTTGTATTGTAGTAGTGTACAGAGGCTCTCATGAGGGACACAAAACCGCGTCTTTTCATGTCTAGGAGAGCGTTGAATTGACTGGTGACACTGACGTTTACGCCCTGTGAGATCAACTTGTCCTTCAGCTGTGTGTGGTCTACACCGTCGACCTCAAAGGTCACAATCCCGCACTTGGTCTCACCCAGATCCCTGACCCCGATACCGTCAATCTCCGACAACCGGTCTCTGAGATTTCTAGAGAGATTCTGAACCCTACTCCAGATGTTATTCAATCCGATATCCATCGCATATTCTGTTGCTGCTCCTAAACCAAGGAAATTGGCATGGCTGAACTCAAACGTCTCGAATCTCCTCCGATCGAGGTGAGGGGTGTAGTCGTCCTCCGTGTAGGAGGCAGCCCATGCGTCGAGGAACGGGGGTTCTAGATCTTCCAAGACCTCTGGTCTCATATAGAGGAATCCGGTTCCTCGTGGTGCTCGGAGGAATTTCCTCCCGGTGGTGGAGAGGAAGTCACACCTGAGTTTCTCGACATCCAATGGTAGCTGCCCCACCGACTGGCAAGCATCGAGTAGGTACATCGATCCGAACTCCTTCGACAGCTTCCCGACTTCCTCTGCGGGATTTACAAGACCTGAGTTGGTCGGGATGTGATTGATAGTCACCATCTTCGCTCCCCTCTTGAGCTTTCTCTCCAAGTCCCCGAGATCAAGCTGCCCGCTGTCATCATCGTCGACCACCTCTATCCTGATCCCCCTCTTCTTCCTCATCTGGAGGTAAGCGACATAGTTCGCACAGTACTCTGTGAAGGTCGTGAGGATGGTATCCCCCCTCTGGAAATCAACGGAGTAGAAAGCCATGTCCCAAGCCCGTGTAGCGTTCTCTGCTCTTGAGACCGCTTGCGGATCTGCACCGATCAATCTGGCCAAGGTTTCGTAGGTTCTCTCCAAATCCTCTTCCCGCAGAGCTGCCAGTTCATATCCTCCGACTCTCGCCTCCTCCCTCAGGTAACCAACCACTGTGTCCACGACAGGAGTCGGTGGGAGTGACGATCCTGCATTGTTGAAGTGGATTCTCTCCTCACAACCCGGAGTCTGCTCCCTCACCTTCTGGACATTAATCATATTCCCCCATATTGTGCGAGGTACTTCTCTTTTTCGGACATGGAGGTCAAGGATATCTCCCGTTGCCCTGCACGGTTTACTATGGCCTACCGTGCAGATGTCCAATGCGACCTTCGTATCCGACTCATCCAATTCTTTAGCGACACAGGATGGTGCCCTGAACTCAACTATATCGAACTTTTCCCACCAATGAACAGAGAACATGTGGATCGTACAAATATTCTATCCAAGGTACGTGTTTCGGCACTCCCATTCAGATATTCCTCCTCAAATCGTCCGAGATCATAGGTTTGGATGTGGTCAAATGCTATACTCCGGGTGCTGTATTCCCAAGATTCATCTTTTCAATTATAGGGGGGCCGAAAGCTGTACTAAAACCGATCGTAATTCTCAGAATCTGCAGTCTTTCTGATTCTACCCGCCAGATTTAATAATCTGGAAAGCACCCCTAGTGGGATGTTCTCCAAAAAGCAACTCCTTGTCATCTTCGCTCTCCTCGGGTGGATATTCGATTTCTTCGACCTCATCCTCTACTCTTTTCTCCTCACTCCCATCGAGCGAGAATTCGGCATATCGGACACAGAGGCTGCACTAGTGTACTCATTCTCACTGGCCTTCACCGCCGTGGGTGGGATCTTGCTGGGTTACGTCGGTGACAGGATTGGGCGAAAACCCACTCTGATCATCTCTATCGCACTCTTCTCCCTAGGGACCCTTCTCTCGGGTCTGGCATGGAACTTGGTCTCCCTAGTTGTCTTCCGAATCCTGACCGCTTTCGGTATTGGAGGGGAGTGGGCAGCAGGGCACACCCTGATCAACGAGACACTTCCCCAAGGGTCGAAAGCGAAAGCCAGTGCAGTCATTCAGTCAGGCGCTCCCATCGGGGTAGCACTCGCTTCCCTTGTCGGTGGCTACATCACCCCACTCATTGGGTGGAGGGAGTCCTTCCTCCTCGCTGCAATTCCATCTTTCACCCTTGTTCTCCTCATGTGGAGGTTTCTCGAAGAGTCTCCAAAGTTCCTGATCTTCAGGGAGGAGTCGAAGGACTTGGGATCTCCAGATGACGTTCCCAGGGGTGTAGACTACATCAGACTCTCAACGGATAGATCGTGGAAGCAGCTGTGGCAGGTGAGATGGATGCTCCTCGTCGGAACCCTACTCTCGTTGTGGGGAATGATGGCCTACTGGATTATCTTCTCCTGGACTCCAAAGATATTGGTAGACTTGGGCTATTCAGACCAGCACATAGCTCGTTGGATAATCATGTCGCAAGTAGGTGCGTTTATCGGATACATAGCTTTTGGGTTAATCTCAGACGCGACTAGGAGATTCAAACTAACCTTCACGTCCTTCGCAGCGGTTTTCACCATCGGTGTCCTCACCTTCGTCAAAGGGCTGAGTGCCGGAAACTCGGGAGTTATATACGCAGGTATTTTCGTCACGGGTCTAGGTACCGGGTTCTTCTCAGGATATGGCCCCCTGTACTCCGCACTCTATCCGGTAAAGGTCAGGAACACCTGTGCATCATGGTGTTTCAACATAGGGAGGATGGGTGCTTTTGTTGCTCCACTCATGGTCGTCAAGCTTGAACAGAACTTTGGTGTCGCTACCGCCCTTTCCTCATCTGCCATTTTCTCAATCATCCTCTGCTTCTGGGTCCTGCTCATCCCGTCCAAGGTTCAGCACATGATATCCGCTACAAGGGTATCTACCAAGGTCATTGCTGTTCCCAGATTAGCATAAACCAGCCCCCTGCCTTTCTCCACTTTTAGCTAGCAATCGATTTAAAGCATAGTGCTTTATAATAATCCATGGAAACCAAGGACGAGCTTAGAAAACGATTTGAGGAATTGGACCTTAACAAGGACGGAGTACTTTCCCTCGAAGAGGTTCGACAGGCTCTTCAAGATTACGCCGAGAAACATCCTGATGTGGATTTCTTCTCGGAGGGTCAAATAGAAGCATATATGGCAGTTGCCGATTCGAATCAAAATGGGGTAGTCGAGTACGAGGAGTTTCTCGAGAACATGGATCTTTCATGAAGTCAGAAGGGTAACGATGAAACCTTCGGGTTTATGTTTCTCTAATGGGTGTATAAAGCTTAATAATTATAGAACCCCCTAATTTCACTATGGATACGAAGACAGTGCTCGGAGTCAAACGGGCGAAAATTGACTTCGACTCAATTACCGAGAAGGATTGGGAAAGATACCTGAGATACTTCAAAAGTGAACACAAGAGACTAAGACCGGATGACCCATTGGAACCTGACGAGGTCATGAAGAAGAGAATCCACCAGCAGATGAATGATCCCCAGATGATCCTTGATGTCGAGTCACTTGAGGATCCGGAGAGTGGGGAAATGGTTGGAATGTACATCTATGGAACACCGACCAAGGATCATCCGATTGGAGCAAACAATCCGTTCCTCGGGTTTGTGGTCATCGAGCTCATCCCTGAATACCGAAGAAGAGGAATTGCCCGTATACTACTTGAGGATGCTTTGGAGAAGCTGGACAGGGATGGGAAAACGGTTGTCTTCGGAAGCACAAACCAATCCGATGGTGCTGAATTTGTCAAACACATCGGTGGGCAAGTTGGGCAGGTCAACATCGTCAACAGGGTAGCCGTCAAGGACATAGACATGGACATGATGAGGGAATGGGTAAGGGTAGGAAGGGAGCGTTCTCCCAAGACAAGGTTAGAGTTCTACTGGAAGATACCTGATGCCCTCGCTGAGGAGTACTGCAGGACCTACGAAGCTACGGTCAACCAGGTTCCGCGGGACAATCTCGAGTTCAACGATATGAGGTTCAGCGTGCAGGATTTGAGAAAACAGGAGAAGGAGCACGAGGCTGCCGGGGTCAAGGTTCTCACCGCAGTGACGATAGAACCGGATGGCGAGGTCTCTGCCCTCACTGAGCTTACATTCTCACCTACGAACCCAACTAGGCTGTCACAGGGACTCACGGGTACGCTGGAAAAGCATCGAGGGCGGGGTTTAGGAAAGTGGATCAAAGCAGCGATGATTCTCAGGGCAATAGAGGAGTTTCCGAATGTTGAGTTCATCACGACTGGAAATGCCACCACCAACGCTCCAATGCTCTCGATCAACGAACGGATTGGTTTTAAAAAATACAAGGAGAACTACGGACTACAGATTACAAGGGACGCTATCGCTAAGTATCTCAAAAAAGAGTAAATGTATAGTTGTTGAATTGTATCGGATGAACAGGGTGATAAAAATCAGTTCGTGATGCTTATTCCATAGTCAAGGTACACCATTATTGCGAGGTAGGAGATCATGATCAGGGGAATGACAATTCCGAATATGATGATGACCTTCCTGTCTTCATGGTACTTTACATGCATGAAAATCATGACTATGAACGATGCCTTGACAACAGACAGGACCACAAGAATGGCTATCTTGATAGAACTCTCTGGCATGAATCCCACGAAGTACTCGATAATAGTGATGACCAAGAGTACAAGGAGTGTCATGAGATAGGTTCTGGAGTGGTCTTTGTGCGTTTCTTCTTCCATATTATCACCTAGAACAGGTAGAGTATCGTGAAGAGGAACACCCAGGCCAGATCGACAAAGTGCCAATATAGTCCGATGTACTCCACGTACTCATGGTTCTCCTTGCTGTATCCTCCCCTGATTGCTCTGAGGAGAACGAAGGTTAGGAACAGTAGTCCTATGATCACGTGCAATCCGTGGAAGCCAGTCTGGATGAAGAACGTCGAGCTGAATAGCTTGAACTTCGCGTCTTCAGCCAAGGAGACGTTCCCCTCCTCGAAGAGTTTGATGTACTCCGATGCCTGGATGCTGATGAAGGTCAGACCCAGTGCAAGGGTAGCTCCGAGGAACATGATCAGTTTCTTCTGGTCGCCCTTCTTGATCGAGTTCACTGCCATTGCCATGGTGTAGGAACTGATGATCAGAATGAAGGTATTGACCGCGGTCAGGTTAACATCTAGGTACTCGTGGGGTGCTGGCCAGTCGGTTGCTCTCATCCTAATGGCGAGAGAAATCCCGATAAGCGTGGCGAAGAAAATCACCTCTGATGAGAGGAACGCCCACATCTCCCAATGCCTGTCCTTCTTGTACTGATCCAGCTCATTGTGCTCGACCTTCTTTCCACTCTCGTAGATGAAGAGAGCGACGACATAGACGAGGAAGATCCCGATGAAGATTGTCCCCCAAACATCAGGTGCAAGGTACTGTGAGAAGAAACCTCTCTCCTCCGCGATGATCGAGTCCCTGAAAGGACCTGCCTGATAAAACGCGGCCAGTGACAAGAGTGGGAAGATCACCGCGATCGCTCCAAGGGGAGTCATAAACGACAGCTTGTGCTCGTGCTCATGGATCTCCACCCCTGTCTCCTTCATGTGCTCCGCGAATGGCTTCGGGAAGTCGTATGCCGTAGTACCAAGACCGAATGGGTCGTTGATATCGTCCACGATGTCATTGCCGAGGTATCCCCTGACCATGGCGATGAGGAAGAAGATGAAGCCCAGTCCCATCAGGAACGCCCCTATGGTCGAGACTTGGTGCCAGAACTGGAACCTTGCAGGATAGGTGTAGTACCTTCTCGGCATACCCTCAACACCCAGCATGGTGAAGCCCAAGAAGGTGGTAAGTGAGCCAGTGATCCACGTGGCAAAATGGAATTTCGCCATCTTCTTGTTGTACATCTTGCCACCTGTCATGTCTGGGAAGTAGTAGTAGAATGCCCCAAACAAGGAGGTGAGGATTGATGCTGCAACGACAAAATGGAAATGGCCAACCACCCAGTAGGTATCCTGCAGGACAAAGTCCAACGGGAGGTCATTGAGGAACTCGCCAGTGATTCCCCCGATGGTGAACATCAGGATGAAAGATATGGCAAATAGCATCGGTGCCTCGAAGCTGATTTTCCCCTTGAACATGTTGAAGATCCAGAAGAACGTCAGCACTCCCGACGGTACTGCGATGATGTACGTGAAGAAGTTGAACGGGAATCTGACGAAGGGGTCAATGCCCGTGGTGTACATGTGGTGTGCCCAGACAATGAATGCCATGAGGACTATACTGAACATGGCCGCCATCATCGTCTTGTACCCGAACACAGGTCTTCGCGAGAACTTTGCAATGAACATGGTTGTCATTGAGGCCGCGGGGAGCAGGAGGACATAGACCTCCGGGTGTGCGAAGAACCAGAACAGATGCTGGTACATCACTGGATTGCCATAGTCGGCATTGTAGAAGTTCGTGCCCATGTTCCTGTCCATGAAGACCATGAACAACGCGATGGAGATGACAGGTGTGGTCAGCAACAGTAGAATCGATGTGAAGAGCGTTCCCCACACGAACATGTCCATCTTGAACCACTCCACGTAGTCGGGTTTTCCTTTCCAGATTGTCAGGATAAAGTTGAGTGACCCGATGGATGAGGAGACTCCGATCAGTACAAGCCCGAGGATCCATAGGTCTATCCCTGCTGTGATCAGGGAGAGTGGTGCGTACGCGGTCCACCCCGCGTATGCCTGTGAGCTCCAGATTAGTATCGACCCGAACGGGATCAGCCAAAAGGCGAAGTTGTTCCACTTCGGCCAGTACATGTCTGCATTGACCGAGGCGACCATCCTTGGAATGAGGAGGTTCCCGAAACCCGCTCCCAACGGCACGATGACCAGAAAGACCATCGCAGTCCCGTGAAGGGTAAATGCTGTGTTGTAGCTAATCGAATCACCGAACATCGAGGGATTGGGATCCCAGAGTTCAACCCTGATCATCAGTGCGTACATTCCCGCAATTGCCATGTTTATGAGTGAGGAGACGAAGTACAGGAGTCCAATCTCCTGTGCATTGGTCGTTCCAAAGATCCTCTTAGGACTTGCCCAGAATGACCCCTTGTGTATCTCAGTGGTCATGGTGCCACCGCCTTGATCACCCCACGCATCATAGAGTGCTGGGCACCACAGTACTCGGCACAGAGTAGCTGGTACTCTCCAGGTTCCTCTATGGTTACTGTGATGGTGTTGTTCTTCTGTGGGACGACGTCCATCTTGAAGTTCAGCTCATACACATAGAATGAGTGAATCAAGGGTCCCGACGAGTACAGTATAAACTTGTAGGTCAGACCTGCCTCCAGAACCAGCGTGGTGGTCGAGATCCCAATATCGTCCTCGACCGGGCTGAACTTCTGCCCCTCGTAGTAAAATATCCATTTCCACGTAGGT
Organism: Candidatus Heimdallarchaeota archaeon; assembly: GCA_027077875.1. Classification (GTDB taxonomy): domain Archaea; phylum Asgardarchaeota; class Heimdallarchaeia; order Heimdallarchaeales; family Kariarchaeaceae; genus S139-21. The sequence continues at coordinate 2,382 of JALWRB010000376.1, read as the reverse complement.
GTCGCCTCCACGATTACCTCCTTGTCTGCGACAGGATTGTTTAATTCCTGCTGGAACTCTCCCAGTGCGGGAAGTGACAGAGCGAGTAACAGAACACCTATGAGAATTGGGACTGCAATCCATATCCTCTGTAGTTTCAGAAGGTGAGTACCTTCCACACCCTTGGCCTCGTCTACTGCTGAGTCTCTGAATTTGTACACAACGTAGATCCAGAGGACAAGAACAAGGATGAAGACGATCAGTCCGAAGATGAGTACCTCCATGAATAGGTTGTCATATAGCTCCGTCAAATTGCTCCTCGCACCGACCGTACGGACACCGACAATGCCCAGCATCACCGCGAGTAGATTGACAAATTTCTTAGAATTCATTGAATCACCGATCTTACTTTCTGATTCTTCTGTCGTATATTAGGACGATTGACGAAAGGATTGCGAGCGAGGCGGGAACAAAACCGAAACCTGGTGCTCTCTCTGCACCAGTCTCACCCTCTGCAAATCCGTTACCTACGATGATCTTCCCTTCCATTCCCTGATCTTTGTGGTCCTCAACAGTACACCAATATGGCATCTCAGTGTCCTCATTCGGCATTAGCGCATTTACCATTCTCATCTGGGGTGTTCCGTCTCCAATGATGTGGAGTCCAAAATACTCTGTCCCATTGGCGAAATGCAGGGCCATGTCATGCTCTGCATCCTGCATGTTAACGAACATGATGGTTACACATTCTCCTTTGTCAACAGTTACCTCAGTGGTATTAAATGCCACTTCATTTCCCTGTGTACCAATCACGACTGTTGATGTCGGATTGTGGCAGAAATTCTCGATTGATCCATGCTCTCCTTGAGCTGAAATAGATACTAACGTCAGGCTGATGACAAGTGTCAGCAATGCCGTTCCAAGTGCGATTTGTTTTCTCATTATATCACCTATAATAATGTAAGTATTCCTAATTAATTACCTATATTGTAGATAATTGAATGGAATATTTACATATTCTAAACTATACCCTAGTAAAGTATATTTAATTATTTCGTCCCCAAGCCTGTGATTTTCCCATTTTATCGTATTGGTTTTTCCGCAATTCGTATTGCTCACATTTGTATTGCGATTTGCAATACCATAATTTTGACCAGTTTGGACATATTATTCCTATATTTGATGTGTTTCCTCATATTTGGGGTCTATGCCCCTGTTTACGACTTCTATTTTTAACTACATCAAATTCCTTGTTCTGAGGTCTGTATTTTTACTAAATCTGTGCATGGTCGGTTTCTTCTGATTCCTAAGATTCTTCATCGAGCAGTGCGAAGAGGGACTCAAATGCCTTAATATCGAGATTCACTAGGTTGAGTAAAATGACACTTGTGATGAGGAATGTAATATTCATGATTAAGCTGTGGAAGCTGAAGTTGTCATCGTAAGTGAAAATCAATGATGTGATCATTATCACGAAGTACAAGGTGGTTAGAGCGTAGAAGCTCAAACGAATCTTTTTCCAAAGTGGTTCTGCCTTGCTTCCCGAGAGAACTTCCATCAGCTTGTTTGCCCTGGAGATGACTGCCCCCATGATGAGAATCGCTACACCGATTATGACATGAGAGAGCGCGTGATCAAATGGCACAACTCGATGATCAAAAGGGCAAATAAAATAATATGGGATTCTAAATGTTTAATACCAAAATAATTGACCTAAATTTCATGAACTCCGTACGAAGACCGGAGATTCACTCGATCTTCCATGATTACCCTGACTACCGAGAGATCCTGAAAAGCTACTTCTCACTTAATGAGATGGAGTTCACGGTGTTCGTCGCGGTGCACCAGTTGGGAGAGAGTGACATTGACTTAATCCTCGAATCCACTGGACATGTCTGGCACAAAAACAAGGTGAACTCTGCTTTGAAGAAGTTGGTGGAGATTGAACTCTGTTCTAGGAAGAGGATCGGGGGTAAGGGTATGGGGTTCAAGCACAAGTACATATACACCGGGAAGGAGACTTCTGAGATCAAGCGAGAGATCGAGAACAACCTTGAGGAGTGGTTGCTTCATGTGAAGAGTGAGATGGGTGATCTTGCCATGCACCTCAACTCGGTAGACCTCCTCGCCAAACGAAAGAAGAAAGACAAGGTCTCAAAGGTTAAAGAGGAGTGGTTTGACAGTACCGATTGATCCAAGACCCTCCTTCATGAAATGATATGCGAGGATACTCGTGGATTCAGGAGGACACAATCAGAACAAGTTCACCGGTTATGGCCGAGAGCACGATGATCCCGGTCCACAGATGCACAGACCACGCCAGACCCATGAAGATTCCAACCAAGGTGAAGAAGAGGACAAAGTAGACGACCGCAACGGTGAGGGCAAGTAGCTGATCCTGCC
>JALWRB010000375.1 GCA_027077875.1 Candidatus Heimdallarchaeota archaeon | reverse complement strand
CCTCACCAATGCCATGAAGGAGTCCGTCCCGGTAATCCTCGAAGAGACGAGAGGTTACAACTTTGACCTCATCATCTCAACTGCAACGATCGGACACATCAAACCCGAACCTGAAGCCTATCTCAAAGCCCTTGATATTCTTGGCGTCCAAGCAGAGGAGTGCCTGTTTATAGATGACAAGCTTCGCAATGTTGAAGGAGCGAGATCAGTTGGAATGAGGGCACATGTCTTTGAGAACGCAGGGCAGATTCGAACTCTTCTCAAGAGGTCTTCTCAGGTGTAATAAATGCGAAAATAAGCAGGGGTAACCATGCAATGAGCATCTTTATAGGGATCAACAAAACTGTTAGTGTCAAGCCCAAGTTGATCACCCCGTAGAGGACTATGGAAATCTTGGCTTTCGTTTTGGGATGGAGGATCGCAAGACCGATTGAAATTAGCATGAGGCCTATATTTGCATAGAGTACTCCATTGGCCACATTTCCGAGACCTGATAGGTCAATGGTAGCATCTGGATTTACATTGTCCATGTCATAGAGAGGTATGAAGTACTCTGATATTGGATTTGGGGGTATGATATCAAGAAGTACTCTGTAAGAGATCGCACCACTGATGAAGTAGATGCATCCGCCAATGATGAGGAGATAGCTGAGAACCCTGTCTATCCGATTCACGTCCTTTGCCAATTCAGCAACGCTCCACAACGCTATCAAGAGGAAGATCACAAGATCGAGTTGGAGCAATAAGGTGAAGAGCGGGATTTGAGGAAGATCTGGATTTCGTCCGGCTTGGCTTTCACTCATCGTCCACACCATTACTCCAGCTAAAAGTAAGGTCTGAAGTGCCCATACCTTCATTAGTACCGAGAATACTTGTTTGTATGATATCTTACATTCCACATGGGAAACTGCTTTCTGTGCAATATAAAGATAGCGGGATTCGGAAAGCGTTATCTTTATTTCCTCGTAGTACAATAATTTATCTGTGATCTTCTGCAATGAATGTGGATATAGAACTGGAATTGACACCGTCTACTGTCCCATTTGTGGGACCAAGTTGGATCTGACAGAGGAGGTAGAAATCGAACAACTGCCTGTTCCCGAGGAACTGGAGGTACCTCCTTCCATCCCGATTCCAAAGGATATGCCAGTTCCGGATCCAGTTCCCCTTCCCGAACCGCTCCCTATTCCCAGATCATTGGAGATCCCTGAACCCATAAGCGTCTCGCCTAGTATGGCGCTTCCAGAATCATTGGAGATCCCTGAGACACTAAAGGTTCCTGATGACCTACCAGTTCCACCCCCGGTAGATATCCCAACACCCCTCTCGGTACAACCTCCCCTTGATATTCCGCCAATAAAGGTCAAACCTAGATGGAGATATCGGACCGGACACTAAAAAGTGAGGTCAGGGCGAGAACAGATACTACCATCACATAGGTCACCATGTAGACAAGGCCCAGTTGGAAGAGGTATCCTGCAATAAGATTTCCGAAAAGTATGGAAAACCCAAATATCCCGTGGAAGATACCATAACCAGTAGGTTTGAACTCTTTAGAGATGTAGGCGGCAGGTAATGCTCTGATGTTTCCTTCGTTGAATCCATAGGCAATACCAAAGATGACAAATGAAAGGATAAGAACCCAGATATTGCTGAAATAGAGTAAGGATATGGCAACAGTATAGATGGTGAAGCCTAATTTTATCGTCTTGATCCTACCGATCCTGTCGGAGAGCGCACCTGCCCCATAGGATGTGAGTGTGTAGACTATATTGTAAAGGACATAGAGGGACACCCCAAGAGATATACCAGTCAAGCCAAAAAGTTGTAGGTCAGAGGAGAGGAGTATTAAGAACATATAGGAGAGCAGGGAGAGACCATGGAGGGCGGTCACGAGATTGATTTTCCAATAACCGGGTTGAACCCCATGGTCCAAAAATTCTCTAATTCCCCTCCTCTCGTGATATTCCGTCTTGATCTTGGGATCATCTACCATGAATATTGGAGTGAGAGCTAGGAACCCCACGATGCCACTTATCACAATTATCGTCTGGTTCGAAAGCAGGAGGACAGACACGAGGAACAGGGAGAGAAGTGAACCAATCACCGCACCGAACGAATCCAAGGCTCTATGAAATCCAAAACTACGTCCTACGTTGTCTCGATGGGAGCTCTCTGCTATGATCGCGTCACGGGGTGCTGTCCGTATGCCCTTCCCCGCTCGTTCGAACAACCTGAGCACCAAAAAGACTGGCCAACTCTTGGCGAACGCCATGACGATCTTGAAAATTGCAGGAAGACCGTAGCCCCAGTACACGAATCTCTTCTTCCCAGCTCGAAGCCTGTCCGCTAAGTACCCCGAAAATGCCTTGAGAAAGGAGACGAATCCATCTGTCACACCAGCCACTATACCGATGGCCACACTCGATCCGCCTAATTCCAAGATAAAGTAGGGTAGGATTGCGAAATATATCTCAGAGCTCATGTCAGAGAGCATACTGACGATGCCGAGGAGGATGACGTTACGCGATAGGCGAGCTGATCTGGTGTTCACGGAGTTGGGGAGGTGTTTGTCCTAATAAATTCGAAGTATGGTACTGGGAGAATTGTAAGAACCTAATGATTCGCCTCCTCAGGTCACGACATTCCAGATTATCCCAATGAGTTACCAAAAACACACAAACTTGGAGGTGGGTAAAACAAGTGTTTATATAATAGGTTATGTAGGTTAGTAATGTTTGTGTGTTCTTGTGTGAACGCGCATCAGGAGACGTTACAAATGAGCAACGAATTTGAAGACCTGAACTTTGACGACGCCGATGAGGCGACAGCTACCGAAATCAAGAGCAAGACTCCCGCTTCTTCCAAGACTCCTGCTGGTAAGAAACTGAATGTGTATTTCCAGTCAACAATTGGACCCAATCAGAAGCAGGAGAAGCTCATCGTGGCCGAGGACGCACCTATTGGTGACATTAAGTACACCGTTAGCCAGATCTTTGGTCTTCCTGCAGAGGAGTTCCACATCTCCCACGCTGGTAGAACTTGCGATCCAGATGACTCCCTTGGCAACTATGGTGTGGAGAACGGAGATACCCTTCTTCTCATCCCTGTAAGCACAGCAGGTAGAGGATACTAGACACACCCGCCTGGGTGTCACCAGGCTGCACACAGGGGCAATACCTATGTCGGATAAATTGGAGACAAATTTCTTTTCGGATATGATGACCGCCGATGAGCGGAATAGGCTCGACAGGCAGCTGAGATTGCCCAACTGGAAACAGGCTGCGATCAAGTCTGCGAGTGTGCTGATTGTTGGTGTAGGTGGTCTTGGGACTGAGATTGCCAAGAACCTAGCGATGATTGGAGTGGGGACGATCCACCTTGTTGACATGGACACCATCGAGTACACCAACCTCAATAGACAGATCCTCTTCTCCGACGGGGACGAGGGGGAGGCCAAGGCGAAGATCGCGGCAAAGAACCTCAAGAAGTTAAACCCTCACGGGAACTACTTCTGGCATTTCACGCCATTGGAGGATTTAGACCCTTCGATCTATGAGAGCGTGGATTTCTATATCTCAG
>JALWRB010000374.1 GCA_027077875.1 Candidatus Heimdallarchaeota archaeon | reverse complement strand
GAACGAGGGAGGGATACCCATCACGCCCACCATATACGAGCTTTTTCCGTCCGGTGTCTCGATAAACGACATCCAAGCGTATGGTACCAGCGCAGCATATCGATTGAGGAACTGAAGGTACTGATCCGCCTCCATCTCATTCACCACAAGGATCCGCTCCATAGTGGTGAGGAATGTCATCTGGTACTGTCTCCAGAGAGCACCCCCTTTCTCAAGTTCAGATATAGTCCTGAATACCTTGTTCCGATTGGATCCCAATTTCTTGTAGATGTCTTCCTTTATGAAATCACTGCGGAACATCTCAATAAGGATCTTCCTCTGCTGAAAGTCTAATTCGATCTTCTCACCGACATCCCCAAAGTGAAGAGGTTTTCTCTTGAGTGTCCAACTTTGCCTCGCGAGATCATAGTTGGAAGGGGACATATGCCTGTAGCGTAAGTCCTCCCTCTCCACGCCAATTATTGCATTGTTGAATTCTAGGTTTTGGCTCCATTCTCTGATTGATCTCAGTTTGTGTGGAGTGAGGAAGTTCACGTACTTCATCCGAAGGTTATTTGCGAAGACGTATGACCGTGGGACGATAGGGAATTTTGGCCAGCTCTGATTCTTCAGATCAGAGGTCGGATAGACTGCGATGACACTCCTCATTCCCAATCTGCTCTCCGAGAATTCCCTGTGACTTGAGAGAAGTTTGAGGTAGAGCAGCTTCTTCTTGGCTTTCTGGAAAGTGGGTTCTGAGACACCACTCGATCTCAATGCAGAGGGCCGATCCCACTGAGGATTGTTGACTAGAGCGTCCCAAACCTTCAGGTCCGAAGGAGTTAGGACAGATAGGTTGATCCTTACGGATCCATAAACAAATCCTTGGGAGGCTACACGATTCATCCTTGGTTTGATCTTAACTGCGTCTCTGATGATGTTTCTCTTGAAGCTATCCACCTCTCCCTTCTTCTGTAACTCCACGAACCCCTTCAGGTTTAACTTTGTGTTCCTATCAATCTCTCTCCTTCCCGGATGGGCTTCTGACCAGAATTTCGCAAAGACTCGACGGAGTTCTCCATCATCCACACTATCCCAGACCATCGCGTAGGAAAGATCGTCTGCGGTGTCGTCCTCGAGATAGTCCCTGAATGTGAGGTACCAGAGTTCCTTTGCAAGAATCAACCGTAATAGATCGCTATTCTTGTAGTACTTCACGTCAATGGTCAAACTGTAGGAGTCTCCAGATGTATTACGACTCAATGGGTTTCTAGAGGATCGCACTCCACCCACATAAGACCCCATGGGTTTAACACTGATCAATCTTGGGAGAGTGAAAGGGTGGAATACCTGTAATTTCTCGATAAAGGAGTTCTGAATTTGAGGGAACGTTTCCGCTGAGATTGATCCCTCACTCAACGCTGAGGAAATTGTCTGATCTATGCTCTCAATTTGCAGCAATATTCACATTCTCCATATCAATCAGGAATATTTCCCATTGGAAAAAATCCGCTGGACAGATATATCATGCTGTGATGATATGAAAACATAAAGATTTTTGTAAAACTATTATCATTAACGTATCATTCAGCCTTGGTTTTGACACGACCTTAACACTACAGTCCAGACCTGTATCAATCCTACCACATATCTACGGAATCTTACTGTAGCCAAAAAATTGCACCAAGGAGTATTATACAAACTATGAGAATGTATTTTCGTGAGACGTACCCACCCATTCAGGTTAAATGGCTCGTACCCTCAGGGTCACGGGATAGGAGGGGACAGCTGTTTGAGTGGGTACTCTCTCTGCTTTGAAAAGAATCCGTTTTCTAGCTATCTCTTTTCCTCGCAACACATTGGGGGTGGTGATATTCACACTGCAAGGGGTAACACACACACTTCTGGGGGGAATGTCCTAACTGGGGTCGAGCAGGTAAGGACTTATATCTCCCGTTTCTTTAGGATGATCAACTTGGTCACGGAGTTCTGCGGGATTAGGAATGACTTCGGTCTTTCAATTTGAGGACAGTGGTGGTAAGTGACCACAGGACGGTGTGTGTAGGACCCCTGCGCAGTAAGTTTTTATTTCCTCAACCCTTATAATGAGATCTCTTAAAACATCCTATGGACAGATGTAATTGGGCGGGTACCGATCCACTCATGATTCAATACCACGACAGTGAGTGGGGAGTTCCACTTCATGACGATCGAAAGTTGTTCGAATTCCTCTGTCTTGAAGGTGCACAAGCTGGTCTTTCTTGGAAAACAATCCTTCATAAACGAGAGCATTACAAGATACTTTTCGACCAATTCGACGCGAGGAAGATCGCAGGTTATGACGAGGAGAAGATAGATTCTTTGCTACAGGACAGGAGGATAGTCAGGAACAGACTTAAGGTTAGAGCATTTATATCCAACGCAAAGGCTTTCCTCAAGGTGAGGGAGGAGCACGGGTCCTTCGACTCTTTCATATGGGCTCTTGCTCCAGATACAACGAACAGATTCAAATCTCTGTCCGATGTCCCAGCCCAGACCGAGAGATCAAGGAGGATGAGTAAGATATTGAAAAAAGAGGGCTTCAAGTTTGTGGGTCCCACAATCTGCTACGCCTTTATGCAGGCTACAGGGATGGTGAACGATCATACAACCTCTTGTTTCAGGTACGACGAGATCTCCGCCTTATCACGAGCATAGCCAGAGGAAAGAGGAGAGGGGAAAAGTATGCCTCTTGACTCGTACTTTTGGACGACGTAATTTCCGACTTAGAGGTCTCCGAAATTGTAGATGTGGTATCAGGACGAAACAGCCACATGTCATCAAGCCCCTGCTTCTCGTCAAATCCGCCATAGAGGTAGACTTCATCATCTACTGCTACCAGTGATTGATCGCTCCCCCTACCCTTTGGTCCAGTGGAGTCTATCTGTACCCAAGTCTGGAAAGATGGGTCCAAGAACCACGTATCCCCAAAGTAATTCGTCTTGTTGTTCCCACCAAAGAGGATGTATCCGTCGACCAGTGGATTGTACACCATGTCGAAATCGCCTCGAAGAGGTGTTGGAACCTCTTCTGGATACTGCTCTTCCCACTTCTGCGTGAGGGGGTCAAAAGTCCACGTGTCGCCATTATGATCAGAGTGATAGCCCACGTTTCCCCCGTAGAGAACGATCCTTGATCTCACTGGATCGAAAGTCATAGCAGCAGTGTGTCTAGGTGAAGGAGAGATGGTGACGTTCAGTTCCTTCCATGTATTACTCTGGTAGTTGTAGATCCAAGTATCGGAGACGGGCTTTAGTATCCCGTCTTTCATGGCTATTCCCCCGAACAGAATGACCTGCTTAGAGGTGCTGTCGTAGACCATTGAGTGCCCTCTCCTGATGCTTGGGGCATCGGAAGGCCGCATGTTCACCCAGTTTGATCCATCGTATACCCATGTTTCGTTTGTAGGCACACTCTTGTCATTCACTCCTCCAAAGAGGATGACGACCTTGTTCTCATCGTCGTATACCATTGCATGGTAATTAAGCCCAGGGGGTGATTCACTAGTATTGACCATTTCCCATGTCTGGGTCGAGAGGTCGAACTCCCAAGTGGAATCCGAGATGATCCCA
>JALWRB010000373.1 GCA_027077875.1 Candidatus Heimdallarchaeota archaeon | reverse complement strand
TTGACTGGGGTGTGGATGTCATCGAGTTCTGTGAGGAGTATTTCGACTTTCCGTATCCCCTACCCAAACTCGATCAAATGGCAACTCCCGACTTCGCTGCTGGTGCAATGGAGAACTGGGGGGCTATCCTCTATCGTGAGAACGCCCTGCTGTACTACGAAGGGATCACTTCCGAGACACAAAAAAACGGCATCATCAGCGTCATTGCACACGAGCTTACCCACCAGTGGTTCGGGAACCTTGTGTCACCCAAGACATGGAAGTACCTCTGGCTCAATGAGTCCTTCGCAACCTTTTTCCCAACACTGATCATGGATCACTACTTCCCTGAGAGGAGGGTGATCGAGTACTTCGTGCAATCCACCAACCTGAACAGAAGGTCAAGGTCGACTATGGGAGTGATGGACTGGGACTCCATGATCAAGACCTCCCCGATTGAGATAGCAGGAGATGGGGAGATAAGTTTCACGGCTAAGACCGTCCCCATTCTCTACACAAAGGGTGGCTCTATCCTCCGCCAGATCCAAGGATTCCTCGGTGCGGATAACTTCCGGGATGGACTTAGGGCCTATTTCAAGAAGCACGCATACGGTGCATCTATCAGTAACTACCTCTGGGAGAGCCTCGGCGAGGTCTCTGGTATGCCAGTGAGCGACGTTATGCAGACCTTCGTCCTCCAACCGGGTATACCACTTGTCACCGTCCAAAGAGACGGTAATGTCCTCAAGTTGAGTCAGAGGAGATTCACCTACCTACCTCATGAATCAGACTCGATGTGGAACATCCCAATAACCGTGCGTGTCTTCTCCAAGGGACAGGAGAGGATTGAGAGGTTCGTCTTTGACATGAAGGAAGCAGAACTTGACCTCGGTGACCACGATGCCTACAAGCTCAATGTCGACTTGACAGGCTACTACAGGGTCGAGTACCCACAATCCGATCTCGGGATGCTGGGCAAGCTTATCTCGGAGAAAAAAATCAATGCTCTCGACCGTGTAAACATCGAGGATGACCTATTTGCCCTCGTCAAGGTTGGGAAGTTCTCTGTTGAAAAGTACTTGTCCTTCATCGAGAACTACAGTGGTGAGGACTCTCACATGCCTATGTTTAATATCGCGGTACATCTCCTCGACATCTACAACATTCTGGACGAAGGAGAGAAGAAGGAGGCGATGAAAAAGAGGAGCAAGGAGTTCATTGAGGGCATCCTCGAAAAAATATCGCTCTCCCCTGTGGAGGGTGAGGACCTTGGTATCTCAATAATCAGAGGTTCATTGATCAATGCAGCCTGCAGGTTGGGATCGGAGAAAGCAGTGGAGTACGTCATGGGAGAGTTCGAGAAAATAAAGAAGGGAGATCCGGTCGACGCCAATCTTAGGTCGACGATCCTCACGGTTGCTGCCCGTCAGACGAACGACTTCGAGTGGTTCAAGAACCAGTTTGACAACCCCACCAGTGAGAGTGAGTTCATCAACATCATCGGTGCTATGACCAACTTCACAGACACCTCCAATCTCGAGAAAGTGAAGGACATGGTCTTCTCCGATATTCCGAGGAGAAACAGGGGAATTGCTATCGGTGGGCTTGCTTCAAACAAGGTGATCAAGGACGACCTGTGGCTGTGGTATATTGCTAACCTTGACTCTTTCGAATCCATGAATAACTTCATGTTCCAGAACTCCATCGTCGCTATCGTCTCCGCATCTGACAAGCACATAGATGACATGAAGAAATTCTTCAAGGACTATGTGGAGAAGAATCCGCGGACTTCTGACGCTGTAGACGTCGGTCTTGAGCAGGTAGAGATCAAGATACAGTTCCACAAGTTACTGAACTAAGAAGATATCTTTACCCCAATAATTTTTCAAGTGAACAAAATCTAAATTATATCTGAGGATGACCCAGAATACGTGAGGCATAATTCTAATTTAGAATACAATAAATCTCATGTTTTAGATGAGAAGTGGAGTGCCAAATACGCTTAAAAATAATTCTCATACTCTCCATCAATGGACTACTTTGATGTGGTTGTAGATCTCATGAGAGATGAGAGAAAACCTACAGATTTCGAGGGGCATGCTCTGGAGATCATCGAATTTATTGACAATGAGAGGGACACGATCCGATCTGCCTACAAGAAGGCGATGGGATCTAAGTTCAGAGTAAAGACATTTGAGCAGGAGATCAAGAAGGTGAGGTCTGCGTTTAGCAGATCCCCATCTGTATTCAGGAAGAACCTATTGCGTAAGATCGTGACAGATGAGAGTCCTGATGTCGAGCTCGTGCTGAAGGGTCAATACAAAGAAGCATTCGAGCTCCTCGAGGACGCAGAAGCCTGTCAACTAACCCCGATGCTCATCGGACCTCCGGGTACAGGAAAGACAATGCTCGCTCGGAGCTTTGCCAGTTCCCACAACAAGGACTTCGAGTGGTTGACGATGGACGAATCAACCAAACCCGTCCATCTCATGGGCTCATACGACCCTGCAGAGACATTGAAGAGGGGTTTCGTCATCGACGCTTTCGTACCAGGACCTCTCACCAAAATGATGGTACAGGGGGGATATTTCCTCGCAAACGAGCTGAACCGAGCGACGGAGTTCACCCAGAACTCCTTTCTCGAACCGCTTGAAGAACGGACACTCAACATCCCAAGACTAGGGAGGATAAAAGCCAGTGATGAGTTCTTCATGATAGCGGCTGCTAATCCCAGTGACATGGCTGGCACACATAGGATATCCGAGGCTCTGAAGGACAGGATCAAGATCTGGATCACGCTTGACTATCCGTCCCGATCTGTAGAGATGGAGATAATCAAGAAAAACGTCCCTGAGACAAATCTCTCACAGGACTTTCTGTCTATGATCTACGATGTCATTGATACCACTCGTAAGAGTAGGGAGGTGGAAAGACCTGCATCTATCAGATCTGCAATTGCCATGGCGAAGTTAGCAGGTAGGAAAGAGAGTCGTGACTCGCTGGAGCTCAAGGATCTGAAAAAGATCGCAACCAAGGTCCTTAGTGGCGGAATCAAACCCAAACCGGGTATAGACGCTGAGGCTCTCGTGAAAAAGATCGTAGACACCTCACTGAGGGGTTAGTGAGGTGCTCGAGCTCATAGAATTTGCGGCCGAGTTCGTCCACCACGCTAGGAAGGAGGCGGTCAAATACCCCAATGTCTCCAGAGGTGATTTCACGAACAGACAGTCCAACGCGATCGCTGCCATGGGGATCGCTCGGATACTCCGGACTCGGAGACCGCTGGAAGAGACCGACTTGATCAATCTGGCTGTTACCACAACTTTTCCCAAAGGGCAGAAGTACGCCGAGATGATAGCCTTGAGGACAATCTATGGGGAGGTAAAACTGGATTTCTCTGCGGATGTACCAGTAGAACCAGTTGATGAATCAATTATTCGGGACAATCAGCTGACTGCCAAGAGCCTCATTCTCGAGGATCTCCTTGATTTTCTTCAGCTCGATACCTCAGTCGTCCATGAGGACAAGAGTGAGGAGTTAAAATTTGCTGAGGAGCTGGAGGAAAATATCTTCCCCGATATAACTGAAGAGAATGACAAAGGGATAAAGGATCA
>JALWRB010000372.1 GCA_027077875.1 Candidatus Heimdallarchaeota archaeon | reverse complement strand
CCAGCACCTCCTCTTCTCTTGGTCAGTAGCATGGGACGAAGTCTTCTATTCTCTGGAATAAGCTTCTTCCCAAAGCTGTATGCAGTTAGAGGGACAAATGGTGCAACAAGTGGGAACATTGACATGTTGGCAATAAGTTTCAACAACGCGGTAGAGTACAACGTAGGTGATGTGAGTCCTTGGTATGTGTGACCAAAATCGAAGATGATTGGGACATTATCTCCCTGGAGATTGTTGGAAGCCATCGCTATGAGGTTCTTTGCGAAGTCAAGGTTGGCGTATTGATCGTCTCCTGTGTACCTGTTGATGAAGATACTTGGATCTGCGACGAACACAATCTTTCCTCCTCCTGGGACAATTGGGAGATTTAGTGCTAATGAGAAAGCACGACCTCCCCATTCTGATCCTGCATCGGGCTCTGCAGTGTTGTCTGCTGCTGCTTGTCTGTCAGTCTCGATCCATGACAATGGTGATGAATACAATGGAAAGAGGAAATCAAGGTACTGGAAGACGATATCACCTGCATTTTCATTCCCTGTGAGTTCAGCGAAGGTCACACGGGTGAGGGGCTGCCATCTTTCCTGATAGACTTCCTTGAATCCTCCTTCTCCATCAGGGACGGTCTCTGAAACATTAACCTTTACGGAGATGATAGTTGCCATCTCAGTCTGGATAGGTTTGGTCAATCCGTTCGTGATAGAATACTGGCCACCGGTTTGATCATAGTCGACAATCGTTGGCCGGTTAGGGTTATTGTCATTGCTCCCGACATCCATGAGAACCGATCCGTTGAATCCGAATCTCTTTATTGTAGAACCAATGAGCTCAACAACCGATGTAATTAGTTGGCTTTCATCAATCGCACCTCCTATGGGTGAGATTGAAGAGCCACCTCCAGTACTCCCTGTATCAACTCCACCAGTTGCATTCTGAAGAACCTGACTAATCGTAGGGATCTCCATTCCCGTGATGTTCCCTGCGTTCTTTGCGAAGTCGTCATAATTCTCGAAAGCGTCAAACAGGGGCGCAAGTATTTGGTTACCTGTTCCGAAATCATCAGCGATTATCAGGGATCCTCCCCTAAGTAAAAAGAGGAGGAGTGATATGAACTCGCTTTGATCGAACGTTGCTGTGGGTCCAACAACTACCAACACACCTGATCCTTTGAACCTATTAAGGGCGTTGAGGTTGGAAACAGAGGTTGTGATATTGTATCTATCTCCCTCGTTCTCCAGCGCTTCTCTGACATTCGAAAGTCCATTATATCCAGTATTGTATATCGAATATTCCTCGTTATACTGGACATTTGGTATGGCTGACAGGAGGATGGGTGCAACTCCGAATATGAAAAGTAGAACCAATCCAATGGCTTGGAATGATATTCTTAGCTTTCCCAATCGTATTGCCATAACTAATCAGCCGTCCGTCTCTTGACTTTTCTCTTTCGTCGAGGGGCTTCTCCATCACCACCAGCTGTTCTGGTTGGTGCTCTTCGCCTCTTCTTTCCTCTTTTTCCTTTCTTCCCCTTGGAGGTTGCAACCTTCCTGTTTTTGGGGTTCTTGAATCTCTTCTCCAGATCTCGCACTACTGTGACGGATTTGTTGAAGTTCTCAAGAGTGGGATCGTAAACCGAGTACTTGCTAACCTCAAAGGCAGTGACGTATTCCTTAAGCTCATCCTTGCGGACGATACCGTCCTCTTCGAGGAGTCGTACGTACTCCCTAACTGTTGTAGCTTCGCCCCTCTTGATGCCAAGGTACTCCGCTCCTAGAGTCTCAAGGATGTAGAAGGATTTGATGATCCCCTCTCGATAATCACTTGTGTTCTCTATTTTCTTCAAGTCCTGAAGCGCGGCCTGAACCCGCTTCTCTTGCTCTTTTTTCTCTTGGAATTTCTTTATGAAATCAAATATTCCCATAGTGTATCACTCCTCTTCGTCGAAATCAAGCTCCGACCAATCGTCCTCGTCGTCAACTGCTGATCTGACTCCTAGGGCAATTACCGTGTCGATTGCGACGTTCAATGCCTCGAGGGCATCTTTGTAGTCATCGGCAGTTATCTGCTCCTGACCGTACTTGGCCTTCTCAAAAGTGAATGCCAAGGTTTCAAGCATGTCCCTCTCGATGCTAGAGACACGCTCAAGAATGTCAATGTAGTCCCGGACGGTTTGATTATACCGTTGTGGTGCTTGTAGTCCTTCCGCCCCTAGTGTCTGGGTGGCCTTCCATATCTCAAGCACCGCCTTGAGGTACTCGCCCTCATTTCCGTATTTACGGATCAAGTCGATTCTTGATTCCATACTACTTCGGACAAGTTTCTCTCGTCCTCTGGCTTGGTACCACTCCATAATTGACTGATACCTATTGGCCACAACAAATGCCAAGAATACTCCAATGAAGGCCATCAGAATAATCAGGCTGTTGTTTCCACCTGTGTCCTCAACCACCGTACTTGATGTATCTGAAATAACGGTGACAATAGCGGTTGTGTTACCGTCATCTCCAGTCGAAATTATTGTGGTGACTATCACATCTGGTTGAGGCGGCTCTACCGCCGTGAACGTGAATGCACCATTTTGGTTTAGGACATTGTCTCCCCAGTCTACTATAACAAACTGGTATGTGATTGTCATATTAGCTTTATACCCTGTGAAGTTGTACGTGAATAATGTTTGTTGTGTACCGAGATCATAGGTCTTTGTGAAATTTCCAGTTTCCACAGTACCTGATGCATTGGTGTAGGTCCAGAAGATCGTTATATTCCGAATTCCTAATCCACCGAAGTCAGTGACGTTTATGGATACGCTCAATGTCTCGTTCGAATAGAATTCGTATGAGGGTGGAGTCTGCGTAACTCCTTCCCGAGGTGCCTTTGGATCTATATTATTATCCACAAAGGTGTCTTCTACACCATCTATCACTGGGTCTACGAGGTCCTCGACCGTTATTATTGTATTGTCTTGGCCGAATTTAGATCCAGCAGTTCCTGAGGTATCGGAGTTTCCGATTGTGTCGTAGACTGTCACCTCGAAATCCAGTTGGAAGTTGTAATCAAACAGGGCAGAATCGAAATCGTAGACATAATACCCTGTAACAAAATCGAATGTCATGAGAACGGTCACATTGGTATGGCCGTAGAAGCTGTCATTCTCTGGATTGTAGTACGAATAGGTATAGAACAGAGTTACGTTCTGAATACCGTTTGGATCAGAGATACCTCTTACCTCGATCGTGACGTTGGCTCCAAGTGCGATTTCACCATCAAAGTTCTCAAGAGCTTGGCAGTTACCTTCCTCACAGATATACACATTCTGACCAAATGAGTCTGTAGAAGAAATCTGCCCACCGTTGACTGTTGGTGGGGTACTGTCTCCCAATTTCACCATCTGGGCTTGACTGCTGTAATTTGTGAAGAGGCTAAAGTTCGGATCAGGATACGAGTATGTAGATGCATCTACAGTATTTCCGTTTACATCTAATCCATGCCCAGCCAGGTCGTAGACAACAAAATAGAACTCTACCCATCTGCCATGATCGTCCGAGTTTCTAAATACAATAGTGAACTCGAAATATCCTGACGAGGAGTTATACGTCATCAGGGCTAATGTGTAACCTGAAC
>JALWRB010000371.1 GCA_027077875.1 Candidatus Heimdallarchaeota archaeon | reverse complement strand
CAGCATGAACTCCACGGTTCCTGCATTGAGGTATTTTAGGTAAGAGGTCAAACCGACCGCAGTCTCGTGAATCTCTTCGGCTTTCTTCCGGGAGATCGAAGGAGCAGGTCCCTCCTCGATGAGTTTCTGATTTTTCCGCTGTATGCTGCAGTCTCTCTCGAAAAAGTGGAGGACGTTACCGTCACCAAGTCCGAGAACCTGTACCTCGATGTGCTTACCACTCTGCAAGTACTTCTCGATGTAAATTCTGCCATCACCAAATGCCATCTTGGCCTCGTTGATGGCATTGGTCGCGAGGTTGTCGAACTCCTCCTCTGTTGTGACGAGCCTGATTCCTCTTCCCCCTCCCCCTGCAGCTGCTTTAATAAGGATAGGGTAGCCAATGTTCCTCGCCTCCTCCTTGAGTTCTTCCAGATCGAGGCTGGACACGGTTCCTGGAAGTAGAGGTGTATCTGAATTAACAGCTGCTTGCCTTGCTTGAATTTTGTCTCCAAGGATGTCCATGTGCTCGGCGGTGGGGCCGATGTAGACTATCCCTGCTTTGTCGACCTTCTCCCTAAAGGTCTTGTTTTCAGAGAGGAAACCGTATCCGGGATGAACAGCGTCAACCCCCCGATCCTTGGCGAGGTCGATGATCAGGTCTTGGTCTAGGTAGGACTCATTTGGTAGGTTCCCAGGGAGCTCGATCAGCTCGTCAGCCTGCTTGGCGGGGAATGATTTCTTGTCGATTGGACTGGTTAGTAGCACCGCTTCTACACCATGCTCCTGCAGGGAGTTAATAACTCGGAGAGCAATCTCACCTCGATTAGCCACTAGGACTTTGGAGAACACAATCTCCGATTTGCGGGATGATAATTAAGGATTAAGTTCGTACTACATCCGTATAATGGGGAAGTTTCTGCTGAGAATTGGCAAGAAATTTCTCTGCACCAGATAAGAGTTAAAACAAGACAGATTTAGATAATGTTCAGATAATGTCCAGTTCCAAATCTCTCTCGATCTTCATTATCACACTGATCCTTTTGACCCCCTTCCAGTCGTTGCTTCCAGTAACCGGAGGAGAAAATGTGAGGTCGCCGACGGACGACTTGTCCCGAGAAACCCTTCCTGAGAGGAGTAATATGTATACAGTTGATTCTCCCGAGTTGATTAGCTCGGGGAAGGTGATGCTCCAGTTCGACTCTGCTGAATCACGGGATCAGGCAATACCTTTCCTCGAAGGTAACGGCTGGCAGATTCTTTATGTCTTCAAGTTTATACCTATGATCACGGTCGTTGAGCAGCCTTACTCCATGCAGGAGCTTCAGGGTCTTGGTGTACAGAAGGTGATCCCCAGCTACATTACTACAAGTGCTCAGCAACAGGATCTTCCCAAGCTCAAAAGCGAGGTTGTGGGTATGACCCTCGAAGACACTGTTATCCAGACGAACATCGACAAGCTGAGGGAACTGGGTTATTTGGGAACTGACCAAACGTGGACGATAATTGACTCAGGTGTCGACGAGAACCTCACAAGCTTCCGTGATCTGGATAATCTGCAGAGGTCAAGGGTCAAAGCATTTGCCATACAGGAGTACCTTAACGACCCCAGTGAGAGAACCTACGACAAATCGGGACACGGGACCCACGTCGCAGGAATAGCTGTTGGAAATGGATATTTCAGAAATGCTAAGGGTGAGCTGGAGCAGTTCCAGAGCAAAGGTATGGCACCCGATGCCGAGATCATCTCCATCAAGGTGCTCAATAAGTACGGTAGTGGAGATACTGCGAGTGTTCTTGAAGGACTAGAAATGGCAATATCGATGAATTCGAGTGTCATCTCCATGAGTTTCGGGACGCAGATCTACGAGGGAATTGAGGATCCTCACATCGCTCTGATCGAGGAGGCCAAGAAGAGAGACATTCTCATGGTCGCGGCCATAGGCAATGACGGGGCATTCGGTGGATCTACCCTCGGACTCCCGGCTGCACTTCCTGATGTCTTGGCGGTTGGGGCTGTGACCGACAAGTTTTACTCAAACGACCCCTACTTCATCCCGTGGGGAGGGAGTTCCAGAGCCCCGGGTCTACCACCACAGTACGGGGTCAAGCCAGATGTGCTTGCTCCAGGGGTAAATGTGGTCTCCGTGAATGTCTCCTCCGCACTCCCTGTCACGAGATCTGGGACTTCGATGGCGGTTCCGCATGTATCAGGTGGCGCTGTACTTCTCAGGCAGGCGTTCCCCAACGCTACTGCTGCCGAGATCAGGTACGCAATCACAGCAGGTGCAAAGGACATCTACGCAGCTGCCGAGGTACAGGGAAGGGGAATGGTGGATTTCTACCGAGCATACCAGATCCTCAATGGTTCACTGGAGACCGAGGGTGAGCAGAAGACGGTCGTCACTCCAGTTTCATTCAATGACGGAAAGGACCGGAGCTATACTGGCAGGCCTTTCCGGCAACCCAATCTATTCTACTCCAATAGCATCGCAGGACACACCAAGTCATTCAACATCACGATATTCTCCAAGGAAAATCTGACATTGATCCCAAAAGTTCAGTACTACTACGGATCCCCTGTGATCACTCTACCTAATACGGTACAGGTGACAGAAGGAGTCACGTTCGTTCCGGTTGATATACTGGTCAACTCAACCGAACTTGAATACAACTTTGCTGAGATCTACTTCGAGGATGCTGCAACTGGGAATATGATGGAGTTCTCCAATGTCACCTTTTTCTCCCAGACACGGTTCTCAAGAGGTACGGTTCTCTTTGATCTCTCGAAGGACAAGGATACGGTCACCGGTTTCTTCTCGAATGACGGCCCTCGGGGGAAGTATCTCAAGTTGGCTTCTATTCTCGAGGACGAGGGTTTCATCGTAAAGGAGAATTATGCTACAATAACCGAGGAACTACTGGATGATGTAGATGTACTAGTTATAGCTGATCCTGAGCTTAGTTACAATGCTGATGAGCGGACTGCGATCAGACAGTTTGTATCGGTAGATGGGAAGGGACTTCTCATGATGGGAAATGGAGGTTTCCTAAGAGCAGAGGGCATACCCTTTGCTCCCTTCAATTACCAGACAATGAACAGCATACTTACATTTAGTGGTGAATACAAAAGTGGTATTCAGTTCGATCTGTCAGTGGATCCAAGTAGCATGGAACCATCGGATTTCAGGCTGGTAGCGGGAGGAAATGTCATCAGGACTCGTAAGGATCAGAGCATTCTACCGAAGAACCTCGCCTTCGAGTTCTACGGCCCCAAGCTCACCCTTGACTACAGTACTGCCACGTTGGTTGCAGACTACAATGGTGCACCCGTCATAGCTGCGTCGGAAGTCGGGAATGGTCGGATACTCGTGTTCTCGTCCAACCTCGGTTTTGACTCATTCGCCCTTGACATAGGGAGGTACTCAAGTTCAGATCCAGAGGAGAGCCAAGAGGTGGCGATAGGCTCCTTTAATTGGCTGGTCGAGAAGAATGACTTCAAGGTTAGCGTTGAGGTTGACGGGATAAGGCATTCCCGACTTGAACCTATCGAGATTAACCTGTACGACACGGTCACTCTCGTCCTGAACACACCGACAAAGTGGGATGGATCGGAGATTCAAGGTCTCGCAGATACGGGTGATGCTCTCATCTACTACCTTCCGAGTGCATTTGGTGACAAGAGGGTACAGTTTACCCGTGATCCGAACAATCCTGCTAGGTACCTTGCAGATGTCCAGTTCAATGACTACGGGGAGTATGTCCTTCTCCTGAAAATGGACTCGAATGAGGGACCGATCTTCCTAAAGATTTCGCTGTTCGTGAATCTCCAGTTTTTCAACGATCAGGATATTTTCAACCTCACTGCGAGGATAATCTTCCTCACCATCATCGCATCGTGGCTCATCTGGGTGAGAAACGAGGGTGGAAGGAAGTTGTACAAATACAAGATTAAGCAGAGAAAGAAGAAGACCTAGGACATATTCCGCTTTTCCCTGAACTCCACTGCATACTCACTGTCTAGGATGAAGGGATACTTTGTGATCAATATTCCAGCTGCAAGACCGAATAGATGAGCGAAGATGTTTGTATTCGCGCTGGTGGATGAGAAGATGAAATTAATTATACCGACAAACAGTACCCTCTTCTTGTTCTCGCCACCTTGGTTCCACTCGTATCCGATTATGGCTCCAAGCATTCCAAATACTGCTCCTGAAGCACCGAGTGTCACGGTACTGTCACCGAGAAAGGGAAGGGAGAATAGAGTGGCCAGAAGCCCTGTAACGAGATAGATGGTGAAGATGTCATTCTTTCTGAATCCACTTTCTTCGAGACTGGAGCCGTAGATAAGGAGGAAGAGCATGTTACTTCCTACATGCGCTACCGATGCGTGGAAGAATATGGAAGTGATCAGGACATAGAATCTTCCAGAGAGGAATGCAAACTTACTGAAACCCAAGAGCACGATCATTTGAGGGCTCATGAGAAAGATTGATCCAGAGACAATAGAAGTCACGATGTAAAGCCCTACATTAATAGCGATGAGAACAAATGTTGGGGAGTCCCGGAGTCTTGAGTCCTCGCTCATAGAGAAGGTGTAGTGTTTAAATTCTTAAATCTTCAGGCATGCTTCAAATCGAGTGTCCAGATAGTTAATACCACAATTTTGGAGAATATGATAGATTAAGTTAAAATAATCCCTCTTTGAGTTGAGTTTGTGATGAAGCTCAGTCATACGACTGTAATGATATCTCCTAATATAGACGGAAAAGAGGTCTGTATCGGAGGATGGGTTCAAGCGGTGCGTGTCAAGGGGAAGTTACTCTTCCTCGTTCTCCGTGACTCCTACGGTACCGTACAGATTACCTGCTTTAAACCCAAGGCACCGGAAATTTTCGAAATTCTTTCACATGTAACACGGGAGTCGTGCATTGCTGTGAAGGGTCTGGTCAAGGCGCACAAGGAAGCACCCGGAGGAGCAGAGATCAATCCCACCGAGGTTGAGATCCTCTCTCCTTCCGAGACCCCTCTGCCATTCGATCCCTTTGCAGATTTCATCGACACCAAGAAGGACACCCGATTTGACTGGAGAATCTTGGATCTCAGGAACCCGAAGAGTCTTGCTTACCACAAGCTCAGATCGGAGGTGATCTTCGCAATCACCAACTACATGCACGAACAGGGGTTCACCTACTGGCACACACCCAAGGTTCTGGGACAATCTTCGGAAGGAGGAGCAGAGGTTTTCGCCGTCGACTGGTACGGGAAGAATGCTTTCCTTGCTATGTCCCCACAGCTCCACAAACAGGCCATAGCCGGGAATACCGGTACGAAGTACTTTGAGATCACACCTTATTTCAGAGCGGAGAAGAGCAGGACCAGGAGGCATCTTGCGGAATTCACCGGGCTCGATGTCGAGATCCCGTTCGCCACGGAGGAGGATGTTTGGCCTATAGCGGAGGGAATAGTCAAGGTTGCAGCTGACACGCTGCGTAAGCACAAGAAAGAACTAGAATTGCTGGAGACCGAGGTCGAGGAGATTAAGGTTCCGTTTCGGAGGATCTCATATGACGAGGCAGTGAAGATGCTAAACGATGCTGGCACGGAGATGGAGTGGGGAGAAGACTTCAGCACCGAGCAGGAGAGAACTCTTGCCAAACTTGTGGGAGAACCGTTCTTCGTCTATCAGTTCCCCAAGACTGTTGCCAAGTTCTACGTTCGTGGAGTCGATGGAGAGCCAAAGAAGGCTCACGCATTCGACCTCATCTACAAGATTGAGCTCACATCTGGTGCTTGGAGGGAGAACCGCTACGACATGCTGGTGGAGAACTTGAAGGACAAAGGTCTTGAGCCCGAAAACTTCAAGTCGTACCTCGACTTCTTCCGCTATGGTTGTGCTCCTCACGCTGGATTTGGGATGGGTATTGAGAGATTGTTAGTCACCCTGTTAGATGCTCCTGACGTACAGGAGGTCGTCGCTTTTCCGAGAACTGTCGATAGACTGGCACCATAGTGGAATAGAGCCATATTACATGACAAATATAGAATCTATTCTTGTAATCATCCGTTATCCTTTATTATCTCGCTAGCCGTAATAACGCGATATGAAATCTAGTTTGGAGATTGCACAGGAGGCAGAACTACGCCCAGTAAAGGAGATAGCTGCCACGATTGGTCTGACCGAAGACGACATCGAGATGTACGGGAAATATATTGGCAAGATCAGCCTTACACCTGAACGAGAGAAGGAGATCAGGCAGAGACCGAAGGGGAAATACATCCTCGTTACTGCTACATCTCCCACACCTGCAGGTGAGGGGAAGACCACAACCTCCATAGGTGTGACCCAAGGTCTGGCCAAGATAGGAAAGAGCGTTGTCGTCACTCTGAGACAACCTTCATTGGGACCTGTCTTTGGGATCAAAGGAGGTGCTGCTGGGGCGGGGTACTCGCAGGTACTTCCAATGGAGGAGATCAACCTTGGTCTATCTGGTGACTTCTCGAGAATTGAGTCCGCTCATAATCTGCTCGCAGCCATGCTTGACAACCACATCTTCAGGAGGAAGGAGCCACTCTTCGATATCTCAACAATCCAGTGGCGAAGGGTGATGGACATGAATGACAGGGCTCTCCGGGAGATCGTCGTGGGTCTCGGTGACTCGTCGCTCAATGGGGTGACCCGTTCCTCGGGTTTCGACATCACAGCAGCCTCCGAGATCATGGCAATTATGGCACTGGCAAAGGACCTACCTGATCTAAAGGAGAGACTTGGAAGGATTGTCCTCGGACGCGATATCAAGGGAAATATCGTGACTGCTAAGGACATCAAGGCAAACGGAGCCATGGCAGCTCTTCTGAAGCATGCTCTAAAGCCTAATCTGGTCCAGACCACCGAGGGCCAAGCATGCATTATGCACACAGGACCATTTGGTAACATCGCTCATGGGTGCAGCTCTATTATAGGTGACAACCTCGCTATACACCTCGCGGACTACGTGGTGACTGAAGCTGGGTTCGGTTCAGACCTTGGAGCTGAGAAGTTCTTCGATATCAAGTGTAGACAATCCGGTATGTTCCCCGATGCAGCCATACTTGTCACTACAATCAAGGCTCTGAAGATGCACGGAGGTATGCCCTACGATAAGGAGAAATTGAAGGAAGAGAATCTCCAAGCGGTTAAAGAGGGGTTGAGAAACCTTGAGAAACACGTCTCGAATATCCTTGCTTTCGACACACCGGTTCTGGTCGTCCTGAACAAATTTGAGACGGATACCGAGGCAGAGATTGATCTCGTGAGAAAGACCGTTCCCTACACTGGAGCAAGTGGCTTCGCAGTCTCAGAGGGAGTGGCCAAGGGAGGAGAAGGAACTATTGACGTTGCGAAGAAGCTCGTGGAGATTGTGGAGAACCGTGAAAAGAAGGAGCCTCACTTTATCTATGATACCAACGAGCCAATTGAGGAGAAAATCAATAAGATAGCTCGGATAATATACGGTGCAGATGGTGTAATAATTCCTCCCAAGGTACAGGCTAAACTTGATCTGCTGAAAAAAGACGGTTACAATGATCTCCCAATCTGCATGGCCAAGACCCACCTCAGTCTCTCTGACAATCCCAAACTACTTGGTGCTCCCAAGGGATTCTCCATAACACTAGCAGACGTCAGGATCAGTGCTGGAGCCGGATTCATCTACCCAATAGTTGGGAAGATGCTAACAATGCCTGGTCTACCAGTAGTCCCTGCGGCAGAGAACATTGACATCGATGAGAATGGGAAGATAACAGGTCTGTTCTAATCACTTTAGTGGAATTCAGCAAAAACCTCAATATATCCCTGTTCTGAAATGGGTGTATGTACACCGGAGGTCGAACTAGTGAACACGGGTAGTAACATCTGCGATCTCCTCATCTTGAATATCCTCTACGATGGTTCCATGGGAAGGTACACCATAAGCGAGCGAACAGGTCTGTCCGAATCAAGAGTCAGATCAATACTCGAGGGCTTGAGGACCAAGAAATTGGTGTATACTGAGGGTAAATCTTCCGGGAGAAAGGGCACATCTCTCACGGACAAGGGGAGATCTAAGGTCAAACGCATGAGGAAGAAGGTTTCCTTCTTGTTCTCTCTGGCCGATGACGAGCTCAAGGAGAGAATCGGAGATTTTGACTCTTTCTGTATCGCTCATCTCCACGATGTCTCCGAACTGAGCAAATCGACCTTGGAGATGAGGGACGAGATGGTAAGGAATGGGGCAAAAGGCGCCGTTATTGTGGTGTGGGACAATGTCTCCGACTCATTCGTCTTCCCGGAGGACAAGATTCTCTTCGATCTACCAGAACGGATCAAGGATGATGTCAGAGCCGAGGGTACACTTATTGTTGGGTTTGGAAATGATGAGGGATTGGTGAACTATGCCACATTTTCCCTCGCTGCACAATTATTGTGATTCTTCCTCTTCTGCAGATGGAGACTGCTCTTCCACTTCATTGAGTTCAAGGGTCCCGAACTGTCGACCGAAGATGATTGCCGCGAACCTAAATTTATCTGCCCTGTATGCATTGATGGACTTGCCCATAAGAATAGCTGCAGATAAGAGACCAAAGATTAGAAGCGGTGTCTCCAATCCTGGTTTATCTAGGGAGAGAAGTATACGTCCGTAGAAGGTCTTTTCATAGATCTGCCGGTTGTACTCGGAGACAATTATCTGGTCGAGTGTCCTTCTCACGATATGAACTGATGTTCTCAGTACCCGTCCTGTGCTTGGATCTGTGTTGGTGACGATTTCCAGATTTGTTCTAACTTTCTGGAGCTTTCCACCAAGACTAATGACTTCATAGTAGCCGAGGTTTGACCGGAAGAAAGTTGCGTTTGAGATCACATTCCATCTGTCAAATAGATGCTGATCAACTAGTTCTCTCTCGTCTGGAGTGACCCAAGGATATCCAATCTTCTTTGGTAATCTAAATAGACTAATGTCTACATCGACAGTACCTAGAGTACCATTCTCCAGATCGTTGAGTTTAAAATCGATATTGCTGTACTTTAGCTCCTGACTGATTTGAACTTCCGAACCTGACTTTAGATCCAATCGTGTGTAGTTCACAAAGGTCTGATTGTAGAGACTGTTAAGCAATTCATTGGTTTGGATAGAGTTGTAATTCGAGATCACGTATTCTAGTTCAGTCTGTGATCGATACGTTAGACCATCGACAATTACGTATGAAGATATTTTTTCGTCATAGATCCACTCATCGCTAATCTGTTGTTGAACAGTCAAAACCTGAGAGGTCCCGATTATAATAAAAATGATGATTCCACCGATTATAAACAGCCAACCTTTATCGAGAGCTATTTTCATTATGCCTGTTAATATTCCAACACTTAAAATCACTTAGATTCAAACTTATTGGGTAGAGCTTTCTGGGGTAAAGTGTGAACCGACTTCTCGCTGTTCCACAATGTATTCAGAATTCGTTTGGGGAATCTGTATACAGATGACCAGTACTCCATCCCCATCATCCCCAGGAGGATGATTCCCACTGCAAAAATTAGAGTTGGTCCCAGAAGCCGATGGATATTTAGAATCATCCAATTGATCTTGAAGAAGAACCAGAAACCCACAAGTAAGAAGGTTGTATCCAGTAGGAAGGTGTAGAGCTCGAAGGTGATGAGGTTGTTCCTCTCCTCATTTCTAAACCAGGTGACAGCTCTGGACAGGTACCATACTGAGTTCAGGATGATGATGATAGAGACGACGAATCGGGGATATTTCTCAGGAGCAGGTTGGAAGAATAGCACAGCGGCTCTGTCAAGCACGAAAAGCATAGGGTACATGAAGATGTATAGTACGATGTTGTCGACATATCGTTTGACCTTCTTGTTGTATTTATCTTGTAGAGTGAGGAATTCCCTGTAGTCCGTGCTGAAAGTGGTTTGCATCTCAAGGTTCTCACGGTAGAGTTTCCGTAGGATAAGGGCTATGTAACCCAGTGTAAGAGAATAGCCCAAGCTCACAATTGTGGATACGATGGTTTCCGCGGGTAGCCCAAAGATAAAGTATTCCGAATATAGATAGCTTACAAACACCCTGAATCTTAGCGCCATGAACGAAAGAACGAAGACTCCAAGCTCAATGTTCGTCCATTTGTCCTTGACCATAGAGACACTGGCACCTATGCCTAGAAATACAGCGAAGAAGATCGTAGCCATGCTTCCCAAGAGGGCATCAGGGGATGAGAAGAATATTAAGTATATAGAATTGAAGACGTATATAATAAGACCTATCGCTATAATACCAGAGAGGAGGTGAAATAGGAACAACGGGTAGGACTCTTTCGTGGGGTCATCTACCTGCTTCGAGGAGAGCTTAGATATCATCGAGGTTACCTCCCTCCTTGTCTCATCACTGGAAAGGACGGTGGATGTGTCCTCCTCTATGTACGGGTCCTTGGAGGATTTTACTACGATCATCCCAAAGGCGAAAGATATGATGATCGTCCAGAACAATCTGATGTTGCTCTGATCGAGAAAGAGAGAGAGCCCCCAGTATGTCGTGTAGAACAGTCCAAACGTGGAGACAACAGTAAGGAGTACAATTAGCCAGTACTGCCATGAGACATCCTTGGCGCGATATTTCGGAGAGACCACAGTATGAAATGCCCGTTTAATCACCTGCCCGAGCCTGATGTTTAGTGAGCTTGGTCTCCGATCAGGGACGAACGCGAGGAGCAGTAGCGACATTAGATATGCATCGTAGTATTTGAAGATCCCTCTTGCGATGGTTCCATGAGCGAGGAACTGAAACGCGGCAAAAAACCGGTAGTAGAGTACTGTGCGGGTCTCAAGGATCCGGTACGAGCTGAAGGCGATCCACGAGATCGTGAACAGAGTAACTATAAACAGGATGTGGCTGTTGACGAGATCAAACATAATCTTGTCTAGAACAGTGTCTTCTGGAGTAAAGTACGAGCCAAATACTAGGTTGGCGGTAGATCCCGCTCGCGCTGGATCATTTGCCTCTTCCAAGGTTAGCAGTTCGGTCTTGGCTCTACCACCCACGAGGAACTTGGCTATGTACTCATCGGGTGTGAGGACTATATACGGGAATGAGAGCAAGAGAAAGAAGAAGATCAGGAGGAAGAAGAACCTAATCGCCTTTATCCATCCATACCGTCTAACATAGAGCATGAGAACTGGCATAGCATATATCAGCGGGAATTGCTTGATGAGGGCTCCGAAAGTGAGGAAGAATATCGCGGAGGTATCATGGTGCTCAAGGTAGCACCAGATGAACACCAGAGTAAAGAAGGTCATGTGGGGGGTATTGAGCAACTTTATGTCAAAATAGTACAGTACAACGGGTGAGAACGAGTACATGCTTGCGATGATGAAAGCGTTGATATTCCCCGTGGACCTCTTGGCCAAGATGTAGATCATGACGCCAGACAATGCATCGAATGCAAGGTTTGAGATCATGACCGAGTCGTGGGAGCTGATCCCCCAGAACATAGTGCCCCACGAGATCAACATGATGTAAAAGGGACCATAGACGTAACCTCCGATACTGTCTCCCTGTACTCTACTACCAGTATATGGGTTCCAACCATCGACATAATTCTCCACGTATGGGTAGTAATATGCGCGGAGATCAAAGTACCCTTCGGTGGGATAGGTCTTCCCCTCCTGCCATCCAAGAAGGTCTGTTAGCCAATTGGATTGACTGACTGTGATGTAGAACTGATCCGAGAAGTTCTGGAAGAACCAGTCGTAGACGACGAATCGAAACCAGAAACCGATACCGAAGAGAGCCAGAGCAAAGATGAAGTCGGTCAACAGATCCTGTCTCCTGTCCTTCTTCGGTTTTACATCGGGAGGAACCTCGGTCACATACTCGACAATTGTGGATAATCTACCCATGTGTAACCTGATGGAATTCGCCAACTATTTTTATCATTCGTTACTCCATTCAAGAATTAATTAGTCAACAGGCTTTTCCCCCAATCCTCAAAGAATTTAAGAGGTATAATATAAAATATTATACAGTGTCGACGGGCTACTCGAACTACATCTGTCCAACCTGCAATCAACAGCGGAGATACGTCTTTGACGTCGAGAAGCACCGGAAACGTGTAAGCAGGTTATCCAACGGACTGGTATTGTACTCTGATATCCACCGATGCGAGAATGGGATTCTGGGAGTCTGCAACATCCGAGTAGACAATGACCTCAATGTCAGGGGAATGGACTATGTCAAACTACCTTCAATTACAGTTCAGAAGTCAAGTCTAGGAATACCGATGGCAAAAGCTAAACCCAAGTCCGACTTTCCAGAAATAGTTGTCGATCAGTGTGTAGGAGATGCGAGGCTGAAGCTCATCATGAGTATCAAGAGTATAGAGATCAGGGTGAACTTCGACAATGTCGACCCTCTGCATGATCCTGTGATCGATAAATTGCAGTCGTCAAATCAGGATATAGATCTGTACATCTGTGGCTCTAATCTCTCAAACTACGACATTCTCAAGGTATGGTTACAGATTTTCATAGATCTCCTTGACGGGACAAAACCATCTCTCCTCGGACTGCTCATAGAGGGACTGAGGTACATTGTCACATTGAATGATCATCTCCCCACTCAAGAGGAGATCCATATCCTGAGAATGATACTCTACAGTTATTTCATAAAAGTTGAGGAAATAAATCAGGGTGCAGTGGGGGACCTCTTCCGACGTAAGTCCTCCAAGAAATTCAAGTCAAAGAATTCTGTCATCAATGAATTCCAGTATGTAATCAAGATAACCGATGAGATTGTGCGTAATCCAACGCAACCAATAGTTAATCTGATCTCCTTGGACCCGGAGCATTTCATCGAGATACTGAAGCTTGTTGACAAGCTGACAGTAAATGGGATCATCTCTCTTTCGGGGATCTAGGGACAAAATTGCGCATATCTGTAGGTAGTCCAATTATGAGTAATTAATTAAATAGTACTGGGATAATTTCAACCCATGGAGGACAGTAGAACTGTTGTATTTCGCTTTCTAGCGGAACCCACTGACGTGAATTTTGGTGGAAAGATGCACGGTGGAGCCGTTATGAAGTGGTTGGACCAAACTGCTTACACCTGTGCCGCTGCGTGGAGTGGATCATATTGCGTGACTGTTTTTGTCAGTGGTATCCACTTCGTTAGGCCAATTTTCATTGGAAATGTTGTTCAAATCACCGCAAGGCTAATCTACACAGGGAATAGTAGCATGCATATCGCCTTGGAGGTAAAATCCAAGTCCCCTCAGACCAATGAATATGTCATGAATACTCACTGCAATATGGTGTTCGTCGCACTGGACAAGGATGGAAATAAGGTGTCAGTGCCAAAATGGAATCCAGTCACAGAAGAGGATAAAAATGCCGCGGAGTATGCAACAAGAATGAAGGAGCTGTACAGGAAGTTTGAGGCTTCCACAAAAGGTCTAATTTCCCACTAGGATCTACTTGATCGGAAGGTTACCGTCGAACTCATTCCTGAGATATTCGTCGGATATATTTGCGTATATCTGCGTTGTGTCAAGTGATGAGTGACCTAGTAGTTTCTGGATGGCTCTAATATTGGTCTGGTTCATTAGAAGGTGGGAAGCAAACGAGTGTCTGATCATGTGAGGAGTTGTATGACGTACTCCCGCATCATTTGCCATCTTAGATGTGAAGTGCTGAATAGTCCTGTTCGCCACCCTTTGAGCTCTATTGCTTAGGAAGAGAGCTCTCTCAGCATCTGCGGATATCTCCTTCCCTCGTTTCCTCGCCTTCTCCAATGTCTGCGCACGCTCAACGAGAATATAGTGCCTGAGTACAGAGGCTGCCCTGTGCGTGAGAAACACACGTCGATCTTTGCTTCCCTT
>JALWRB010000370.1 GCA_027077875.1 Candidatus Heimdallarchaeota archaeon | reverse complement strand
AACATAAATCCGTTTCAAGTTATTTCCGATAACCCTTACTTTAAGTCAATTTTCGATGATATTATTGACGCTCTGAGGATTAGAGGACTAATAAGATTCTGTGGAGGTAACGGGTTCGAAGCGGGATCCATATGTTTCACAATGAGCTACGAGGCTGAGCGTGGTCAGCAAGATGAGAATATCTGGAGCAGGATTCCGAAAAACGTCACTCAGGGTCTAGTAAAACAAACCAAGACTGTCTCCAGCGAAATTTCCACGATATACGAAGAAGCGATCCAGTGCTACAATGCCAATCTCGCCAGACCGGCAATCATCCTGCTCTCGCTTGCGGTGAGTGAGCTACTGGACCACCTCTCGAAGAACTACTCAGGGGATGATGACAGTATCCGGAAAAGACTCCGGGAGATCCAGAAGAAGGGTGCAGAAGGAAAGATCAAAAATCTCAGGAAGGCGCTTGAGAATCAGGCAATACAGGAATTCCTCAAGACAAACCAGATCGACAAGGAACACCTTATCTTCTCGATGGACAGACTCAGGAGAATAAGGAATGAGATCGTCCATCCTCCGGAGGAGAAGACGGTGACAGGTGTGAACGATAATATCTCCGCCATGAGATACATCTACCTCTTCCCTGACTGGGTACACCAGGTCAGTCAGCTCCTCTCCCGGTGATACCCGGGGAGGTTCCAGTGAGTACTGCATCTATCCCGAAATGTGATCTGTGGATCAGCGAGCCCTACAGAAATTTATATAGCATAAAATCCGTCGTTAATTGGGGCGGTTCGCCGCCCCTACCCTCCCCCCACCTTATAATACTAGATCCTAGAAATAATACCTAAGCGTAAGAATTTCATTACCAAGGGTAGTCTGTAGGATTTTACCACATTTTTGACAAAAGTATTTTTATCGATCGGGTGAGCCACTTGGTCTGATGGTAATGAAAGGAGATCACCTGGATGATCATCTTAGAACGGTAGAGAATCGGAAGAATGCATCGATTATGCTCAAGAACCTTAACAAGATCTTCAAGTCTAGTAAATACAATAACAGTCGATGGATATGGGAGTTAATACAGAACGCGAAGGATACGGCAAGTGAGAGTAATCCAGTGGATATTGTTATTGCAATTGATTCAGATTATCTATCCTTCTCTCACAATGGTAACGGTTTTACGCTAGATGATCTAGCATACCTAATTTTTCAGGGTAGTGCGAAATCCCCGTCAAATGGAAAATCAGGTAGGTTTGGTAGTGGTTTTCTTACCACTCACCTTCTTTCAAAAGAGGTAAAGATTGAAGGAACATTCTTATCAGGGATGTCAAGTGATGAAGTAGGTAAATATGAACGATTTGAAATAACAATTGACCGTAACACCACTGACACAGAAGAGTTGGCTCGGAGGATCAATCAAACTTGGGAAGAGCTAAAGAAAAATAGGACTCAAATAGATGATCCTATTGATACAAAATTCGAGTATGACTTAAGCAGTCATGATGAAGCATCGAAATCTACTATTCTTCAAGAATTAGAGAGATTAGGGAGGTTAATACCTTTTGTTCTGGTTTTCACTCCCCAGATCTCTTCACTAACCATTGAGGATCAGATCAATGATAGACAGACAATATTTCGACGATCTAATGATCAGGATGAATACAAAACAACAATCTGCAAGATAGTGGATCAAGAGGAAGAGAGAGTAACTATACTAACCAATGCTAGTGAGGAGGTTCAGATTGCCCTCCTTGTCGAATCGAGTGATACCAAGAATATTGGAGAAATGTCCGATATCCCAAAACTCTTCTCGCACTTTCCTCTCATCGGAACAGAATTGTTTCCATTTCCTGTTGTGGTGCACTCAGAAGGGTTCTCTATTAAAGAGGATCGGAATATGATCTGGTTGAATGATACCGAAGATGATGAAATCGAGAGAAATAAGGAAATTTTGATGAGTACGGCTAAGTTATACAGGGATCTACTAAAAGATGTGATTTCAGGTGAATACGAGAAGACATATAATATTATGATGGTTCCAAATGATACAAGAAATTTTGACATTGACAAAATGTGGTATCTCGATTTAAGGGATGAACTACGAAGAATCTTAAGTCAGATTCCACTTGTTAATAACGTGGGTGGACACGTGGTTACACCAGAAGATATACGTATTCCTCATCTTCCAGATGGAACAACGTCGTCACGAGAGGTGCTTTGGAACTACTGCAATGACCTTGGTGCTAAGGACATATGCCTAAAGGACGAGATTGAGGTATTGGAAAAAGTCTCGTGGAATGCTCACAGTAATGGTAAATATCCAGGATGGGGAGAAGTAACAATTCCGGATCTAGTAGAAATGATCGAGAAAATAGGCTCATTGGATGGACTGGAAGAAATATTGAACGGGTCAGTAGATGGGATAAGCTGGTTGAGGAATGTGGCGAAGTTCATCGAAACTAAAGGGTTTAGAGATAGGTTAAATAAGGAGTTCAAGATCTTTCCAAACAGAAACGGTAATCTCTGCAAACTTCAAGATCTGGAGGTCGATGAAATAGATGATGAGGAGTTGATAAAGATTTATGATCTACTTGGTCATAATCTAAAATCCCTCCTCCTTCATCGAGATTATACCATTGATGATGATTTCAAATACCTAAACTGCGAATCTTATACCCGTAAAAAATTGGCTGAGGAGATTGAGGAGGAGATCATGGAGTACACGACTGGGAGCCACATTTCTTTAGAGTTGGGACTCTCTCTACATGAGTGGTTTGAAAAAGCCACGGATAGCGAAACCCTCTTTCCAAGACTGTCTCAACATAAGGATAGTATCGTTCTAGCCAGTATGGATCACAAAATACAGGGTCAGATGGTGGAGATATCCAAGGTGGATGGAGGAGAAAAAGTATTACAGACAGTCATATCAAAATTGAAAACGGACGGTCCCGAGGTTGTTCGTAAATTATTAGAAGGGAGCGATAGTATTGCCCATACTAATCTACCTTCTAGAGAGGATTACGTTAGATATGGAATAGTCAATGAGGATAGAGAAACATCTATTGGGAGATATGTCCCTGGCGTTCATACTTCAAGGAAAGATTACAGTAGGATGGTTTTTGCAAAAGAAATTAATAAGAAAGCAGTTGATACCGTACTAAAATTTCTGAAAGATAATGGTAAATATATTATTCCAGAGAATGTAAAGGATATGACATCAGGCACTGTCATTTCGGGTGTCAAAAAAGAAGGACACCCTATCACCTTAGTTGTCCGATCATCAATGTATGATAAGATAATCTTCTATGACAAGGATGAGGTAGCTTCGTTGGTGAAATCCAATTCAGAACTTTGGGTCCATGACGGAGGTTCGGGTGAACCCATGCGACTGTCACTGGGGGAGATAATCATGGGCATGGAGATAAATATGTTAACAATCAAGAGGAATCTAAATGGAGACAATTAAGAAGCTGATAAGCAACCCACAGTGGGAAGTTGTCGAATTCTATGAGAGCTTCCCAGATACGGATGAAGATCTGGGAAAAGTAATTTCCAGTTTTGCAAATACAAAAGGGGGATATATTATCATCGGTGTTAAGAGTGAGGGGAAAGTGATACTCGGATATGGTAGTGCTTTCGAAAAGATGAAAATACTAGATAGAACCCTTGATAGACTCAGTCCAAGACCGGATTGGAAGAAAAGTAGAATCTCTGTAAACGGAGAGCCCCTATTGGTTCTGGAAATTAAGAAATCGAATGATGAAGTAAGATTTGACCAAACTGCATACTTCAGGAAAGGTAAAAAGAATGTTCCCAATCCAGAAATTCATGTTTTCATCAGTTATTCACATGAAGAAGTTTCGATGAAATACCTTAACGAAAATGACAGGAACTCATTAATTAGTTTTATTAAGAAGCCACTCGAGAAAAAAGGAATAGTTATCTGGTATGATCATGAATTATTGATCGGAGACGGTTGGGTCGAGAAGATCAGGGAGCGTATTGAAAAGTCCCATATTGTTCTTGCTTTTGTTACTCAGCCATTTCTCAACTCTGATTTCATACAGAAAGAGGAAATACGCACCTTTCTGAAAAAACGGAAGGATGACGGTTTGGTCGTGATGCCATTGATGATTCTTCCCTGCCATGTTGACGATGACTATCAGTGGTTGAAAGACACGAATTGGTACCCATCTGACGGGAAGTACCTTGAGGAGTTTTGGGATAATCCTGTGGAAAGGGCAGAGAAGTTTAGGCACGTCTTAGATCAACTTATCAGGCAAGCTGAACTTATCCGGAGACGGTGGTTACATGACTAGATCTTTACCGGTCTTAACTATTCTACTAGGTGGATTTAGATTGTAGGTAGAGTAATTGTAATTACTATGGGTTATTGGTTTAGATATGAGAGGAGATTATTGAATATATCTCCACTCACACGTTCCATACCTCTAAAGGTTTCATACAGTGGATCTTCAATTGAAATCGGTATCGATCTTTTCGAAAGAACATTAGGATATTCACCCTCTAATGAGGTTAACTTTCAGAAATTGTGTTTCAAAACTGATTCCTTGTTGATTATTGATCGAGAGTGCAGAATTAGGTCATTTTTCTCCAGATGATGATTGTGATAGCGACGAGAACTCCTAGACTGGCGATGACAAGCACAGTTGTCACCCCGGGATCCGCTCCCTCCGTGACCTCGAACCATGTCTCGTAGGTGTTACCAGCGAGGTCTGTAACGGTAATTGTAAAATTGGTGTAGCCCTCGGGGAGGTCGACGGTCAGCCAGAATATTATACTCTCCGTCCCGCTTCCCCCCACCGTACGGGACTGGACGTTGGCGTATACACTCGGTTCTATCTCACCTGAGAAGTTCCCGAAGACTCGTTCTTTCAGACCCCTGTACCCGAGGTCGATGCTCCCGATACCGAAGTCATCGGATGCCGTGATGTTCATGAAGTAGACCGCGCTGAACGATGCATAGATTGAACCACTGGGTGGGGTGACGTCCCAGATCAGAGAGATCGACTGATTGTTCACGATTCCGAGCGAGTTGTTGATGCTGAAGTACGCCTTCTGGTCTCCCGTGGAATTGAATTCGAGGAGTACCTTGTTCTCGTCCACGAGGATTGACTTATTCCAGTCCTTCGCGTAGAGGACTATGTCCGTCACCTGAACCTCCTCTACGACCTCTACCACCTCGTAGTTGAGAATGATACTATCCTCCGAGGTGACGATGGGGGAGTTGAACCTCAGGTATGACCTCCCGTCGAAGAGCGTGATCACGTACTGCTCGATGACCTCGGTCGTGGATCTCAGGTTATCAGTCATCGAGATCTTGAAGTACATCCAGTCCGAGACCTCCGAGGTCACATCGTAGATCACACTGCTACCGTTCTCCACCCGAGTCACCTCCAGCGGGATCTCCACGTCGGAGCTGTAGTTTTCTGTTGCTTTGAATGAGAAGCTCATGTTGGCCTCGTTCTCCACCGTGAGCGTGTAGTTCAGGAACTCACCGGTGGCAAAAGTATGAGTGTCGTTGTACCGACCGTGCTTCTCGATGGAGTAGCTGAATCCATTGTTGACCCTCTGGTACTCAGGGAGGATAGAGGTCTCGGTCTGTCCCATGAACCCGTAGCTGCTGTTGAGCGTGAGGAAGACGTACTGGGTTCTCAATGTGTACGCCACCCCGAAGGTGTACGTGACCTCCGATCCTTCGGTCGTGGAGTCCAGCAGTACAGCCGGGATCTCCTCGTTCACACTAGTTACAGATTCGTAGTAGTTGGTCAGGAGTGTGACGCTGGGTACTGGGCTGTCTGTGTACCCCCTGATTGTGACGTTGATGTCTATGGTCTGACCCAAGGGGATCGTCCACTCCCCAGTATTGATGAGGTCAAGACTGGCGTTGTGTGAGGCTATGGTTGGGGCAGGAGTTCCCACCTCCCTGATCCAGTGACCGGTGTACCCGTTGCTGTCGGTGTAACCCTCATATATCCTTACATCCCCCGTGTAGGAGAATGCACGGAAGGAGATGGTATGAGGTACGGTGTAGATCAGCCTGTAGCGGGCAGTGTCTCCGTCGGTTGAGACCAGTGTAGAAGAGAGGGTCTCCCCGTTCGAGAAGCTGATGTTCAGTCCTTCCTCACCCCTGTACGCATCGTACTCGATGATCACGCTCGTACCTTGGGAGACAATTGACGAGGAGAGCGATACCAATCTGGGCTGGAAAGTGGATTGAGCGGGTACTGGTATTACAATTATGGACGTGATGATCAGGGTGATGAGGAGTCGTCCCATGAAGCTCTACTCCACGGGAATCCTATTTAAGCGTTGCTCAGTAGATTTGTCCGGGATCTACTGGGAATAAAGTAGAGAATGGTAAGGTAGGGAATTAGGATCCGGCAGAGAGGAACTAGCGAGGGATGTTTTTAAGGAATAGGTAGAGAAGAGTCTGGATTGGGATACTCGTTATGATCACGTCGAGAATTCTCGGTCTGATCTCCTTTTTCCAGACTTCGGATCTCCGATTACTTTCCTTCTCGAATCTCATAAGATCAGCTTTTAGTGTCTGCTCCCTCATGGACATTTCTATCTCCTTGAAAGCAAGAAAACTTTCCCTCAGGTGATCATCATTGTAGTTGATGATGTCATCGTACAGTCTGGAGAAGTACTCCTTCCACAGTTTGATACCCTCTGGTTCTCCAGCATCCCTCACAAGTTTGATCCTCTCCTGTATCTGTCGGAGATATCCTTCTAGAAGTAATCTTTGAAACAGGTAGAATGAGGAGACGATCGATCTGGAAGAGTAATCGGTGAAAATAATGGGGTTTTCCTGTGATCCATGGAAGATGTGAGCAAAATCGTATCTACCATTACGTAAGGGGAGGGTAGGATATACAAGAAAGCAGACAAGGAGTAACAGAATTATGGCTTTGGGGACGTGGGATATTGATTGTTCCCAAGATGAGATTGAGGTCAGGGTTGTGAAAATAAAGTCAAATGTTATGGCTGCTACAATAATATAAATCAATATCGTACAGGATTTGAAGATCCAAGATGTATCGTCTATTGCATGGATACTGTCTATATGTATGTTTTTTCTGGAGAATAGCTTTCCCTTCCTGAAACTGAATCTCCTTTTTTTGAAATCTAGGTCGATGTTATCAGCTACAAACAGGATTAAGATGAGCAAATTTGTTCCGATGACATACGGAAAGAGAGGTCTTGCAATTTTCCCAGGATCAAGATACAACCATGTCAGTGTTATCAGTATAAGTGGGGAGAGGATGAACGCGAGAATAGCGAATACTTCACTTGTTGAAGATTTGTATTTCCTTCGCCGGATAGTGATTCTCCACATCAAACCAACCCTTTTGTCAAACTCTTCAAAGATTGTAGACATTACCATCAGGATAAAAATGAACCCGAAATTTGCCCAGAACAGGTCACTGATGCTAATGGTGATATCAAATTCCATATCATACGCAAAAGCAGTGATCAATCCTATCACAGAAATCCATAGATATACCATCCCTTCCACGATGTAATTCCTCATCTCGAAGTACCTCTCCTCGTAGTCCTCACTAGGTTTCTTATCAAGGAGCTCTCTCAGCGTGATCACAGGAGTTTATCACCGAGAATAGTATTTATAGATGTGTCTTACTGGGGATCACTTGTAATCACGTGGATCAGCCAAGCAGCAGAGATTCGGCCTTGTCGAGGAGTTCTCGTATTTTCTTCAGGTCTACCGATCCCTGGTTCAGCCGCTGCATCTGTTCGAGCAGACCGACCATGACATCGAGTTTACCGTCCAGTGGGAATGAGCGCATGGAGTTTTCCGTCTCCGAGAGGAGGTCGTACAGCTCTCCGCTCTCCATGTCTTCCAGTTGCATCTTGATTATATACCAGAATATGCTACTTAAGCCTTTCGCGGGGCATCAACCTTATTATTTCACTGGAATGGGGGGGGAATTGTAATAATAGTACATGAGAGGAGACAATCATAAAAGTTAATAGATACGATCGAGAGTTTGTCGTACTTGGTAGAGAGGAAATAGATCCACCGCACATTCAACAATCCATGATGTTATCTAGTGTATCAAATCGAGAATGCTTTATTTAATGAGATGAAGGAGAGTCATATTCGTTTCCCTTAGAGTAAAGGTAGAGGTAAGTGATACGATATGTTTGTTGAACCGAATTAGAGATAGATTTTCCTTTTTCTGACTAGGTAATAGATGATAATAACAGATCCCCACAAATCTATGAATGTAAATTGAATTTGAAAGTTATTTGTTAGGTGATCGGAAGAAGATATAACTCTGATTAAATTATAGTCTACATTTGTTACCAAACCGTTTGATGAAGATAATTCAAAGAAATATACACCTTCATCATGTTGATCAAACATTATTTTTATGATAGAGTAATTCTGGTTAGGATTATTCCAATAATCCTCATAGATGATGGTATTATTTAATCTAAGTACATTTCTTACATTCAATTCATCACGAATCATCCAGATCAGAGTCACATTTACCGAATCTAATATTGTCAAGTTATCTGGAGTCTCTATAATTGGACCATCATATTTGACAGGATTATAGAGTCTTATCCTGAACATCTCTATAAATGGGGTTCTATACCATTGATCAGATGGAGTTGGTTCAGTAGGACCAAATTTATAGATATAAAATGTTACAAATAAAGCAATTGTAACAAATTCCTCTTGTGTATCGGAAGGAAATATTATTGAAAAAGCATCACTAAACCTATTCTGAAAGAGAGACCCAATTCTTTCTCCTTCAAAAATAAAAAATCTATCCCCTAGACTGATATTCAATCCTAGGGAAACTTTGTCTACATATCCAGAACTCCCATAAGAAAAAATATCAATTGATTCACTGATTAAAAATGAATCACCTTGTAATTTTGCTACTGGTAATAATGCGCTAAGTGAATAATTAATCCCTTGCTTTGTTTTCAGATGACCAGATATGAATTGGCTATTTTCATACGACCCATTGACTGGTCCGGCTCCGTCAGGTATTCTTCCAGAAACAACAGTATTTACTTCAGGTCCATCATGCACAGGATGGGAAAGATCATTGATTGGCAAAGAGAGTAATATCAATGTTGTAACTACAAATACTTCCTTCACTTGAATGAATCCATTATGCATATCTATTATTATATCGTTTTAGTAACCTAAGGATTGCTTACTCCGGGAAGATCTTGATTGCGACGACGGGGCACTCGTCTTCGCAAGCAAGACACTCAATGCAAGAGTCTTCGCGAGCGGGTGCCGCCTTCTTGGTAGATGCGGGGTGTCCCTCGTACTCTACCCACTCAAATACTTCCTCAGGGCATACGTCAACACATGCTCCGTCGCCCACACAGATGTCGAAGTCAACTGCCACTCTCGATCCGTGGATTCCGAGTTTTGTTGGTGGGTTGAATTCGCCCCAGATGTCAAAACCCCAGGTCTCATCCTTAGCGGTTACTTCCAGCTTGTCCTTAAAGTCTTCGTCGATTGCCATTTTTTCTCTCAACTCATAGTCGTGCTCCCAATTGCCCAGATTGGCTTTTGGGTCATTCGACTAATACAGTTGAGAGACATCAAATAATTAAGGCTTATGGCTCTTGATGAGAAGAAACTAAAAAATCGGGAGATTATTATGGATTAATCCAGATTCTGGACGTTATACAGGGAATTGAGGCGTTAGAGATAGAATTTGCCGATGTGGTGGCATCTGATCTCAACAGGGTTTCTTTTATATCTGGACGTACAGAGCGATTCATGGAAAGAGAGTTCATTCTTCTCAAACCCGACACAGTACAGAGGGGTCTCGTTGGTGAGATCATCAAGAGAATCGAGAACACGGGTCTGAAGCTCGTAGCGATGAAGTTCCTGCAGGTCACGCAGGACATGGCTGAGAAGCACTACGCTGTTCACAAGGAGAGGCCGTTCTATCCTTCGTTGGTGAAGTACATCACCTCTGCACCGACGGTTGCGATGGTGGTCGAGGGTCCTAATGCGGTTGCCAAGACGAGGAATATTGTCGGAGCCACGCATCCGAAGGATGCCACCCCTGGCACGATCCGAGGAGATTTTGGTATCGACATAGGGCGGAACCTGATCCACGCTTCTGACAGTGTTGAGAACGCGACCTACGAGATTGGGATCTACTTCACCGAGGAGGAGATGGTCTCGTGGGATCCTATCAGGCAACCGTGGGTAGTGGAGTAGTTAAGTTTCCATACAGTTCACAGTACAATCGGCTTTAGCAAAAGGTTCTATTAGGAAATTAGCTTGAGACTCACCTCACATGAGACTGCCCTATTTAGTTCAGCGTGGTGATATTCCCAGACTCATCGATCCAGTTCAACAGGGGGATATTCCCAGACTCATCGATCCAGTTCAGCAGGGGGATACTTCCAGGATCACATAGGACTGCCCTATTTTGTTCAACAGGGTGCTATTCCCAGAGCTCGTCACACGTGATTGCCACCTAGACCACTGTTGGAATCCAGCGGAAGAATCCACTGGCACCCGCGGTGAGAACAACTACAATAATTAAATATCCTGTCGCGTCTGAGGACATAGAATGTCAGAGAGCGAAGGGAGGACAAGGTCACCGATTGGAGTAATTATGGGACATGTTGACTCGGGTAAGACGTCTTTACTGGATAAGGTTCGTCGGACTGCCGTGCAGGTCAGGGAAGCTGGTGGTATCACCCAGCACATAGGAGCGAGCTTCTTTCCAGCGGAGACTATAGAGGAGATGAGCTACGTTCTTCACCGTGGAAAGGTGAAGCTGCAGATCCCAGGGGTCTTGATGGTTGACACACCCGGTCATGCTGCCTTCATGAACTTGAGGTCGAGGGGAGCGTCGGTAGCTGACATCGCGATCGTGGTGGTGGATCTGACCAAAGGTTTTCAGGCGCAGACATTCGAGAGCATTAATCTACTGAGGAGGAGCAAGGTTCCCTTTGTCATCGCGGCAAACAAGATCGACAGGCTGGCGGGGTGGAAGGGCAACGAGGGCATGTCGTTCGTGGAGAGCTACAAGAAGCAGACTGCCAACGCTGTGGCCGCCCTGCAGACGAAGATCTACGAAGTGCAGGGTGAATTGGGTCAGATCGGTTTCGAGTCTGACCTGTACACCGAGGTGAAGGACTTCACCAAGCGTATCGCCATCATCCCGACATCGGCTCAGACGGGCGAGGGCATCCCTGACCTGTTCCTCGTGATGGCTGGTCTAACCCAGCAGTTCCTCATGAAGAAGCTGAGCACGACCGACGGTCCAGCCAAGGGTGTGATCCTCGAGGTGAAAGAGGAGCAGGGTATGGGTACGACACTCGACGTGATCATCTACGATGGGTCGATCTATTCAGACGACATGGTGGTCTTCGGTGGGAAGAACGGTCCCATCATCACCAAGATGAGGGCACTGCTCGAACCGAAGGAGCTGGACGAGATGCGGGATCCCCGCGACAAGTTCATCAAGGTCAAGGAGGCCCATGCAGCGACGGGTGTCAAGATCACCGGTCCCGAATTCGGGGATGCCCTTGCCGGAGCGCCGTTCTATGTCGCGGAGGACAAGAAGCACGCCAAGGAGCTTGCCAAGGAGATCTCCAAGGAGCTTTCTGAGTTCCAGGTCACGACAGACGAGGTCGGAGTGGTGGTTCGTACGGATACGTTAGGGTCTCTCGAAGCACTTGTCGCCATGCTCCGCGAGCAGGGGATACCGATCAGGAGCGCCGATGTGGGTGACATCTCCAAGCGTGATGTCATGAGTGCTGTGATAACTTCCAACGAGCACCCTGAGTACGGGGCCATTCTCAACTTCGGAGTCAAAGTCAACGAGGAGGCAGAGGAGATGGCTGCTACCGAGGGCATCCCGATCTTCGAGGACCCCATCATCTACGGGTTGGTGGATGGTTTTCTCGAGTGGTACGGCGACAT
This sequence comes from Candidatus Heimdallarchaeota archaeon, assembly GCA_027077875.1. Lineage (GTDB taxonomy): Archaea > Asgardarchaeota > Heimdallarchaeia > Heimdallarchaeales > Kariarchaeaceae > S139-21. The sequence continues at coordinate 1,930 of JALWRB010000370.1, read as the reverse complement.
GGTGGAGCAGGTTAAACGTGCGGAGAAGGGGCTGATCAAGCGTCCTACAAAGATCATGCTGCTCCCCAACATGGTGTTCCGGAAGAACAAGCCTGCCATTGTCGGGGTGGAGGTCCTCGCAGGTGAGCTTCAGCCCAAGGACGTCCTGCTCAAGGAGAACAATTCGAGGGTCGGGACCATTCTCCAGATAAAGTACAACAACGAGAACATCAACAAGGCGACCGCGGGCATGCAGGTAGCTGTCTCGATCAAGGGTCCAACGATCGGACGGCAGATCCACGAGGGGGACGAGGTGTACGTGGACCTTCGGGCTAAGATCGGTCTCTCAATTTACCAGAAGTTCATGGACGACCTGACGCCTGCTGAGCGTGAGGTCTTCAATGAGCTGGAGAAGATCAAGAAGGCTGCGGGTTACAGGTTCTGGCCATTCACGGGATAACAAGTTTAATGAATTAATTCAGCGTGACACAATCTGTGAGACCACGAGATGACTTCACACAACTAGATTCACTAGGAGCGTACCTCGACTCGATGACCATGGGTCTGCAGCCGGAGACATGCATAGAGGGGATGACCAACCTGCTCGCAGATGGTGCGGGTGGTATGCACAAAAGTGGCAACCTCGCGGACACCCATGCTCAGGAGATCTACTGGGAGAGTATCGAGACCATCGCGAAAGTGTTGAATCTCGAAGCAGAGCGTATCGTCCCCATCCCGGGGAGGGAAGTCGGTCTCAATCTGCTTGCTCCACTGTTCGAGGAGGTGGAGTTGTGGACAATGGACGATAACTCGGTCCACGCCCCGTTCATAGCGAGGACAAGTACACAGGTTCGGGACGAGCTCATCGGTGGTGGTGTGACAGTCGCCTCCACACTCTCTGCGCTCACAGGGGAGCGTAGTGGTATCGAAGAACTGGAAGGAATTAAGATCATCGACACGAGCTACGAGAACATACGGTACTACACCCACCGTCGCGAACTCCACGACACAGTCCTTGTCGTGGACGGGTCGGTAGGACTACTGGGACCCTTGGGCTCTGGCCTGATGTACGTGGGTGAAGGAGTGGAAGAGTGGCTGGGGAACTACGCTGTGGGAAGCCTTGGCGTGGCGTCTGTTACATCATCGTCGGTCTCAACTGTCAACAACATCGACAGGTTCCTTCTCGAACCTGTGAACATCGTCGCGTTGCACGGTCTTGCAAGATCTATCGAGTACACCACCAAGGTACCTACAGGGCTCTTTGACTACTCACGATACGTCTCTAATCTGACAGAGTTCCTCGGAGGAGCCAAGGGCATGGAGGTTGTGTCTACTGAGGGATCAAGCCACCTGAGCTTCACCGTGGATGGGTGGAATGCGCAGGAACTGGCAATTATCCTCAGCGAGGCCTACAACGTGCAGACACGGGGTGGGCAGCTGTGCTCTCACCTCGCAGTCGACAAGTTGGGCATCACCGATGTCATCAGGTTGTCCTTCCACTGCTACACTGAGGACGAGGACATAAGCAGGTTCAAGGATGCACTTGAGGATCTGCTGGGGCAGGTCTAATATCATGGTATTCACAGTAGCTCTACCCATTCCTCCGTGCTTGCCAGCTTGATGTCGAAGTCCGTGTCATTGACAGACTTGGGGATGAAGAGCTCCTTGTCCTTGGGGTGGTTTTCGTCAAAGACCATGATGTTCTTGGCTCTCATTTCCAACTGGATCACCTCTGACACGGTTGACTCTGAGAACGCTATGACAGTTGGGGAATACATCTCTGATATCTTCTCGACATAGCGGCAACCGAGATCGTCGAGCGGCAGGAGCAACCTTGTCTTGTTGAAGATAAGGAGCACTGCCATGGCCCGGTTTGCCTCCATGATTGGAGTGTCTTCCACCTCCTCTTTGGAGAGGAGCTTTGCGGGGTTGAAGAAATTGAGCACATTGC
>JALWRB010000369.1 GCA_027077875.1 Candidatus Heimdallarchaeota archaeon | reverse complement strand
GTCTAGTAACGAAGGCCAGTAGCAGCCGGGGCTCGTCCGTGACTTCCCGGTTACCCGGGAGCCGGAGATCTACACGGGAGAAACCGAGGAGGACGAGAACCTTCCGACCTTTATGAAGCTGGAAAAGAGCAAGGAGTAAGGAAATAATCTAGGGTAGTAAAGACCGATCTGATCACTCCTCGCCACTCATCGTCTTTCCGACCTTGGAAATGTTCTCCCCTACCTCGTCGACACTTTTGCCAATCTTGTTTGCAGATACCTCTATGCCCTTCACGGCCCCTTTCACAGCGCCCACAACTCCATCCATCAGTGGTTTAGCGACTTTCTCAATAGGGTTGGAGCTGTTTTCCACCCCGTGTTTGAACCCTTGCACACTTCCATCAATCACCCTTCCAGCAACTCGTATTGGCGCTGTCACAACTTCTTCTATCGTCTTGGCAATCCCCACAGAGGTTCCTGCAACACCATCAGCTATCTTCGAAGCAGCCTTCTCCTCAACATCAAGTGGCTTCTTTTGTTTCTCTTTTTCAGACATAAAATATAATTGGAGTAGCAGAAAATAAAGGTTGCTACATAGAAGTTCTCTCCATTCTCCCCTACTATATCCTCAGGATTCGCTCTATGGGTCAGTGAGAGAAATGCGCATAGCGGGACTTAGTCGATTGTATGTCATTACATCTGTACTCACATGTCATTTGTACATCTCTCCTATTTTGTTAATTGTTGTTCTAATCTCCTGCAGGGACAACTGGATGTACCTGTCGGTCGTCGCTGAGGTCGAATGACCCAGCTGGTGTTGTACTAACTTCACATCTTTAGTCATCTGGTATAACCGGGTGGCATATGTGGCTCTGCATCTGTGCCAGCTGATCCGAAACCCTACCTCATCGGACAGGTTCTTCATGATCCCTCCAGAGGAAAGTACCGGTCGTTTCGACTTCCTGCTGAAGAGCAACGGGTCCCCATACTGATCCCGTTTGACAGTATTTAAGGTTCTGAACTGGAGCCATTCTTCCAGTATTCTGTAGAGCTCTCCCCCGATCGGAACCTCCCTCGATTTTCGACCCTTCCCCTCGACAACACGGATGATCCCCTCGTCCATGTCTATATCATCGACATTGAGCTTCCGGATCTCATTTTGCCTTAGCCCGGCATAAAGGGCTATGGCGAGAGCGGTACGCCTCCACCCTGTTGCATTCCTCATGATGGACTTAACCTGTTCAATCTGGTAGGGTTTATGCGGTCTTGACCGGGGAGAAGATATTGTCTCGAAGGAATCGATCTTCTGGATTAATGGATCTTGTGGAATTCTCTCCTTGAGGAAAGCCATAAATGACTTCAGAGCAGCGATTGTCAAGTTGAAGGTCTTGTCCGACTTGTTCATTCTTAGCTGGAGAAGCTCATCTCCCAAATTTTCCAGATCGAGGTTCTTGAGCATCTGGTAGTAGTTCTTCTTCGTGGTGTTCGTGAGGTTGTACTTCATAGCCAACCACTTCTGGTATTCTTTCTTCCTATCCATGCCATACAATCCTCCCTGATGGCTTCATGGTGATGAGTCCCCGCTTGACCAGTTCGTCAACCGCCTCCTTCGTGACCTCGCGAAGGAAGGGATCTTCTACACTATGTAGATCGTCGAACGTCTTAAGGTCATCCTGGTTTCCGAGGTACCAGTTGATCAGATCGTTGATCATCTCGGTCCTCAGCTTGTTGGCATCCTCATCATGCTGCTGCTGCACAACCTTCTGAATAGCAGTCACAAGAGCTCTGTTTTGTTGGACCTCGAAAATTATTCTCTCGGTGTTTTCCGTGATGATCTCTGAAAAATCTGAGATGCCTACACCTCCTGATGCAGCACCAAGTGATTGGTTCTTCACAGCATTCAGTGCAGCTGCTCGCATCAACTCAGATATATTCTCGACCTCTGGTGGCAGGTTCTCTCTCAGGTACGATATCTCCGCTTCCTTGATCCTGATCTGTATCCTCTTGTCCTTCGTCATCTCAGTCTGCTCCTGGTCTCTCTTTCCATCTGTTCGAGTATCGCGTTGACCTTCTTCTCAAGTCTCTGCAGTACTTCGTGAACATCCTCTTTTTCACGTGTATCGCTGACTATACGTGATTCTTCTGCTTCGCTCATGTTCTCACCTCCGGGTAGTTTTGGTGTAGTTCTCCGTCTAAGTAATGACATCCCTTCCCACCACATTTAGGGTGATCGCCTACACAAGGGTTCAAGGACCCAGTCTGCTTGAAGAAGAACGGTACATCAGCATCCCTACACTGGGCCATGATTGAACGAGCCCAGTCCAGCTCCATCTTTCTGATCCTAGACTTTACCCCAGATTCTCCGCCAACTATTACCCAGTCTAGTTGGTCCAAGTACGGACGGAGATTAAGAGGGCCGAGGAGTGGCTCACAGCTTAGGTATTTTATTTTTGCGTCAGTTTTCAAAAGGTCGTCAATCCTGGATGTGTACCTCTGAGATTCGACTGAGACACCAGTCCAGATGTTATCTCCCCACGGGACCTCAACCGATTCGAGTACTTCCGTGAATTGTCCAAGTCTCTTGCTTCTCTTAGTGAGGATCTGGTACGTAATCTCAGGTGTGGCGTCCATGATTTTAAATATCTCCAGGATGAATTCGGTTGGCACATCCGAGTTGAAGAGATCCGACATCGAGCACACAAATACTCTAGTCCCCTCCTCCCATGTGAACGGTCTGATCAACTCGCTGGTGTGGGTTCTCACCTTGTCGAACCCATAGAAATATTTCGGGTTCATCGACTGGAGCCTACGGTGCATCGTAGCAGCGTAACAGTTTGTACACCCGGGGCTTACTCTTCGGCATCCCGTGATCGGGTTCCACGTCTTGTTCGTCCATTCTATTTTTGACATCTGTTCTTCCTCCTTGTCTGTTTCAGGATGTATTGCGTAGTGTGCTCCTGGCACATGTTGATGGTGTGGTTCCAGCCGTTGATCCACGCCTTTATTGGGCGGGCCTGCGTGCACTTGTCGCACTTGGTCTTGTTCACGCTCTTCATTGGTCTACCCCCCATGCAGTTCCCTTGATGCTTGCTGCCTCGATCACGAATCTCGGGATTACTGTGATGCTCTGCTCCTCATAGTTCGGCACGACCATCGCTTTGATCCTGAGGACCTGTTTCTGGACAACTTTTGCAGCTCGCTCGAATCTCACTGCCGAATTAAACTCGTAGCCATCGTCCAGTTCCATCGCAGGGATTACTGTGCGTACATCAGAGACAGGCATCATGTGCACGGTCTGGTTGTAGTCGTGCTTTTGCAGCAGCTGCTTTTTGCCGAGCTTGAGGTTTGTCTTGATGAATGTCTCTATTTTATCTGAAATATCAAACTCAAAGCTGTTGAGTGCTGCACGAGCAGCGTTGACCACACCCTCTTGGAAGATGTCTACAGCAGTCTCAAGCCAAGCTTCTGCGGGTTGCGTGTCGATCATGTAGAGCTTGGACTCCTCCTCACCATCTTCGGATCCCTCATCTTGGTATATAGGAGGGACATCGGGATCGCATATCTGGCAGAGGTCATGTCCTTCCTCAGTCTTTGTCCCGCAGCTGGAGCAGTGGGTCTCTGGTAGACCTCTGTGCTGCATCAGCACATGGGTAT
>JALWRB010000368.1 GCA_027077875.1 Candidatus Heimdallarchaeota archaeon | reverse complement strand
TCTTTGGGGTGAACGGGTCGCTCTTTATCCTTGGAATAGGAGTCCTCTCTCTCATCTTTGCTCTGCTGTACTCCGGTGGACCTTACCCTCTCTCGGTATTGGGACTTGGTGATCTCTTCGTCCTGATATTCTTTGGCTTTTTCTCTGTTACAGGCACATTCTTCGTGAACACAGGTACTATGAGCTATGCCGTTCTTCTCGGCTCCTTGGCCCCTGGATTGCTCATTACTGCAATCCTAGTGGTCAACAATTACAGGGACTACGAGACTGACAAGAAGTTAGGAAAGAATACGCTTGTTGTCCGTTTCGGAGAGAGATTCGGACAGACGGAGTACTTCCTGCTCATCCTGATCCCGTACATCATCCCGTTCCTTCTGTTCTTCCTGTACGCTAATTTCTCGATCTTCATTGTCCTCCCGTTACTCACGGTTCCCATTGCCAAGAACAACATAGCCGAGCTCAATCCACAGACTCCAAAGCCGAAGCTGAACTCTCTCCTTGGAAAAACTGCGAAACTCTCACTGTACTATAGCATCCTCTTCGCCATTGGCATCTCTCTCAGGTTACCTCTTTGACCCTCATAGGAACGAACGGATAATTCTCTTCAGGGATGTATCATGAACTTCATCATACAGCAATACAAGCTCATCTCTTAGTTCATTACTTTCATCGACCTCAACGAGACTCAGCAGGGTCTTTGCAATGTCGTGAGCGTTGTTTAACTTTCTTCGGAGCTCAAGTGACTGTAGAAAGTAACTTCTTGCCATCTTAGGTCTTCCTGTGACTTTGTACAACCTTCCCAGATCACGCAGTGTTGTTCCAACAAGTGCTCGGGTTCTGGTCAGTCTCCGAAGAGTGAGGGCGTGGAAGTAGTGCATTTCCGCTACCTTTACCCTACCTAGTGACAGCAGGACATTTCCCGTGTTGTTGTGAAAGTATGACATCCCGATTTGATCCTCCCACATCCTCTGGGAGTGTTGCAGGAGTTCGAGGGCTAACCAGTATCTTTCTGAACTATTCTCTCTCTTCCCCTTTGACCATTCTATTAGTGCCAGAAGGTTGTAGGCTTTCGCAGGGGTGCACTCTGTGGCCCGGCGAGCCCAAATCTCTGCTTGGGAATACTGCCCTATTCTCCAATAGGCGTAAGCTACAAGGATATGTGCTTGGGGATGTCCTGCATCCACCGTTTCTTCAGCAAGTTGAAGTGCAGATCTGTAATCCCCCTCTTTCTCGGCAATACTGCTCTTCACCGCTTCTCTTTCGCCCGGGATGGAGGGGTTAACAGAAGAGATTGCTTTCTCAAAATCCCCTTGAAGGATGTAGTACCAGCTGTCCTTCATTCAAATCACCAGAGCCGTGATGATCATGGTAGCAGAGGTGAGCACATAGACCACATAGGATTTCCACTGATTTTCGTACTTCCACTGGACCAAGAGTGCAGTAGGGAAAAATAGAACTATGTACTTCAATGATACGATGGATGACCATAGTATCAGGACGAATAACATGGCGAGGAGTACAGTCTGTACAGCCTTATACCGTTCCTTGCCCACTACCTGCAGAAGTGTCAACTTCCCAGCCCTTCTCTCCGCTTCAAATTCCTTGAATTCTCCATCTACAAGAAGTCGGAGTGTCAGAACCGCTAGTATTGAGACCATGATATACGGTTGAATGTCAAGCACGATCTCTCCCTTCTGGATATACCATCCACCGATAAACGGTAGGTAGCTCCATGTCACGAGGATTGTGAGTTCCCCCAATCCCCGTTTTCCCAAAGATATGGGTGGAAGTGAGTACAGCAGTGCGAGTACTGCCCCGATTCCACCTATCAACAGCACGATATTCCCTGGGGCTAGAGAATTGAGAAAAAGTCCTAATATTCCTCCCAGAAGCATCAGGGATGCCCCCTGAATGAGTGTGCTTTCGGGGAGACTCAATCGGTGTTGAATGAATCTACTGGAACCGTGGATATTATCCTGTTTCAGCACGGGTTGGTAAAAGTGTAGGTCCTTCGAGGTGAGGTAGTCGAAGAAGTCATTGAGGAGGTTACCTGCAATCTGAATCATCACCAGAGCGACCAGTCCAAGTACGTAGACAAAGGTGTCGAAATGACCTGCAAGAACAGAGCCTAATGTATAGGGTACAGTAGATTCGAGGATAAGGGGTGATCTTATCCTCGCGAGGTTAAACATCACTCTCTCCTTCAGCCAAGAGAGTGTCTTTATTCGGTAGTTTGTATTCTTTATTCTGTAGGTCTCAAGTTCGGTCTTCTTCCCGTACTGCATAGTGTGTGGTTCAAATGTAATTGTGACACCATCCTCATCCTCGATCCTTCCGTTGCCATCGATGGACAATGTCCCAATACCCTTTCGATCTGATGGAAGGAGAACAGTGAGTCTTGAAGAGTACCTCAGTGACCTCACAATATGCGAGTACGGATCGAGTGTGATGCAGAATGTGCCATCTTCACGCGGTGAGATCACACAGCGATCACTCAGTACTCCGTCTCCTATCCCCGAGGTGACCGTTCCTTCGGTCAGGTTCTCTATTGACTCCTTGTACAATCTCTCGTTGAACGAGTCGAGGTACTCAAGAGCATGGGGGATGTTCGTCTGGATGGAGTTGTAGTAGTCCTCTTCAGGGAACAATCTCTCCACGATCCGATCGATGTGGAAGATGTTCCCAGACGCATTCCCCACATATATCCTGTGGCTGAACCCCTCATTCCTGCTCTTTATTGGGTCATCCATAACGAAGATCTGAGATTTTCCCACGTTGTACGCGGGGGATATGCTCAATGATTCTTCACTCGCATCTGTGATCTGCACGAATCTCTTCTCAGTTCTCTCTCTACCTTTGAAGATGATGAAACTGGTTCTCAGCGGTGGAGCACCCCCTTCTGTCCGTCAGACGTGGAGTATTCAATCCTCGATATCCTCATGGTCACCTGAAGTCTCTTCTGATAGAACGCAAACTCCTGTTCCGAGCCTCCTTCCGACTCGATGATCAGGTCGTCCGAAAGTTTGACCTCCCCTGAAATATCGAGTAGAAGGTCCTCTCCAGACACGACTATCGAGACTTCTTTCCCCTCAAACATCGGCCGGAGATCGTTGTAGAAAATTAACGGCGGCTCTACTCTCAGTATCCCGTTCCTATAGTCAAATCTTGTTGGGAAGAATCTAGGATTATTTGCATCTGATACGACAACACATTCGCTCGCCTCCTTCAGGAGCGACTCCACCTCAGACAACAGGTGCTCGGTGGAACCATTGATGTTGGAGGTAAGCAATCCTTGAAGTGAGTTCTTTGTCAACGATAGGCATGTCAGGCTCAATCCACCCGGTCTCAATTGGTAGTGCTCGACATGCAACTCCCTGATTGCCTCGATGAGTTCTTCAGATTTTCCGACTACGATGATGTGTGTTCCACCACGCTGTTCCTGACCGATATATTCTCCCAGTCCTGACTTGACAATGGGATACTGCAGTGTATCGAGTATTAGTATCCCAGTTCTATGCGTAAGAACCACCTCTAACGGATCTGTTTTCTGAAGGAAATGCACGATCCTCTCCTTCTGATCTTCTGCAAAATTCATTTGCACTGTAATGACAGAATCATTCATCCTGTATGACTTCAG
>JALWRB010000367.1 GCA_027077875.1 Candidatus Heimdallarchaeota archaeon | reverse complement strand
CCACGATGGGTGATGAATTATTGCTTCGAATGTTTTGGAAAAGAATTAAAATATATAGTTTCTGAACATAATCTTCGATATCATTCCGTCTAGCTCAATAATAGCACGAACGAGGATAATCTATAAATAATAAATATCTTTATTATAGTAATCACAAAATGTGGTAGATTATGGTTAGACTAGGAATGGTAATAGACTTGAGGAAATGCGTCGGCTGTCACAGTTGCACCGTCTCCTGCAAGTTTGAAAACAACGTACCTGAGAACAACTTCAGGTCATGGGTAAGGGTCTGGGAGAAGGGGGACTACCCCGATGTCGCCCTGTCCTTCCTGCCGAGGCTCTGCAATCACTGTGATGATCCACCATGTGTGGACGTCTGTCCTGTGACTGCGACCTTCAAGATCGAGGACGGAACGGTTATCATCGACGACGAAGAGTGCATCGGATGTGCTTACTGCGTGCAGGCATGTCCGTACGACATGAGGTACATCAACCCAACCACCAAGACCGCCGACAAGTGTGACTTCTGCAGGGCAAGGTACAGTGACGGGCTGCTCCCCGCTTGCGTGACGACATGCATCGGGAATGCCAGGATCTTCGGAGACCTCGACGACCCCGAATCGGAGGTCTCGCAGATGATCAAGAACAACCCCGTACAGGTACTTTACCCCGAGTACGGGACTGAGCCCAACATCTATTATATCGCTATGGATGAGGAGCCAGTTCAGATCACAAAGGAGGCTTAGACATGCAATTTGACATATTTCTTAACATAACGTGGGGACTCCTCGTGATGTCCTACTACTACCTGAAGGGTATAGCCGCTGGCATATTCTTCATCATCGCTTTCGGTGAAGTCATGAACGTCACCAAGCTCAAGAGGATGACCAAGCTGGGACTGTGGATGAGCTTCACCTTCTCAGTCGTCCTGCCGATGATCCTCATCGCTGACCTACAGCAGCCCGGAAGGTTCGTCGAGCTCTTCCTCAGACCGAACTTTACTTCTCCAATGGCATGGGGGTCTTATATCCTTCTCACCTACTTCCTCGCTGGGGCTCTCACCACCCACTATTATATGAGGGGTGACTTCGTGGAGTACGCAAAGAAGTACGAGGGAACGCCTTACGCGATCATCTTCAAGCTCTTCGCCTTCTTCAGGATGGATGATAGCGAGGAGTCGATCCAGAAGGACAAGGGGATAGCAAAAGGTTTCTTCTACTTCAACATGTTCATCGCATTCGCCCTTGAGATGTACGGTGGAATACTCATCAGCGTGAACGCCTCGAGACCCCTGTGGGGATCACCCCTAACTCCTATGTTCTTCATTGTCTCCTCACTTGCGGGAGGATCTGTGGTGCTCCTCATGGTATACGGACTCTTCAACCTCGTGTCTGGAAGCGTGGCCCACATCAAGGGCGACGAGATCAGCATACTCTCCAAGGTGGCAATTTTTGCTCTCCTCTTCGAGTTTTTCTTCATGCTCATGCAGATCTTCTACTTCATCAACTCGACATCGAGAGCAAAGTTCCAGTATATCTTTCTCTTCAACAACGGATTCGAGACATTTCAGTACCTCTTCGTGGACATCGGTCTCGCAATCCTCCTCCCACTTATCCTCCTCTTGGTAGGTGAGTGGATAGACAATTACTGGGTGTCCTTCACGGGCGGTATTTTCACCGTCCTCGGCTCATGGATATTCAAGTACAATCTCATCATCGGTGGACAGGAGATCACCCGTGCTACCGGATACCTCGCCATGTTCAAATGGAGTGGTCATGAGATCCAGATACTCGCTTCGGTCACACTCATGTTCGTGGCAGTACTGCTCGCGGTGTTCTGGTTCCTTCCATGGCATGTCGAGCCAAATACCAAGGAGGTCGTGTCACAATGAGCGACGTAGATATTAAGAAAAGAAACCTGCTAAAAGGAGCAAGTGTTGGTGTGCTCGGAGCTGCCGCACTTGCTGCCTACTCCCCAACATTCCCCGAGCTCTTCCAGAGAACGGGCGCAGCAAGAAGGTCGGTTGCTCTGGAGACGGACTCTGACATCAAATTGGTCAGGTCGGTATGTCTGCAGTGCCACGGTGCCTGTGGAATCCAAGGAAGGATCGCAAACTACGGGACGGATAACGCCCAGCTTTTGAAAATTGATGGAAACCCATTCCACCCCTCCACAAGATCCGTGCACCTCGAGTTTAACACCACGATGGAGGCTGCGAAGTCTGAACCAGCACACATCTGTGCAAAGGGACAAGCAGGACTCCAGACACTGTACGATGAACAGAGGCTTACCCAGCCACTCAAGAGGGTGGGACCAAGAGGTTCCGGGAAATGGGAACCCATCGAGTGGGACGACCTGTACAAAGAGCTCATCGAGGGTGCAGAGCTTGCCAAGAAGGACGGTGGAACCTATACCTTCGACGGCTTCAAGGCGCTCATCGCTGACGGGAACGGGAACCTCACCACCAAGCTCATCGATCCGGACAAACCATGGTTGGGGACTACTGCAAACCAGATCCTCTTCAGTGTCGGGAGATCGGAGCACGGGAGGAAGGAGGTCTCGGACAGGATTTTTGGAAAGGTCTTCGGGACGATCAACAAGAGGATCGACCACACATGTATCTGTGAGCAGAGCCACCATATTGCCTACAAGCGGTACACCAACGGCAAGAAGTCCAAAATGCACCCTGATTTCGACTCAGGCAAGTTCGTCATGACCTTCGGGGGTTCATACCTCGACGCTCAGTTCCCATTCAATGCACTGGCTGATAAAGTTACAAGGTTCAAGGTGAACGGTGGACGGCTGATTGTTGCTGACCCGCACTTTTCCAACACGGCAAAGCATGCCGACATATGGTTCCCCGTAATCCCCGGAACTGATGCTGCTCTGGCCCTCGCCTTCGCAAGGTACAGGTTCGAGGAGAACGCCATAGATGAGACCTTCCTCTCAGCTCCGAACCAAGCGGCAGCGAACGCCAATGGTGAGCTCTCTTGGACTAACTCCACGTGGCTTGTCAACACCTCGACTGGTGATTTCGTCACCATGGAGGATGTCGGCAAGGCGAGCTCTGGTGATGCGGAGGCAGGTAACCCTGTGGTTTGGGACGGCTCAGACTACCAAGATGCAACGACCGCGACATCCGGGATTCTCTTCCCTGGAAAACTCACTGTCGGTGGATCAGATGTCTACACTTCCATCGAGCTCTACAAGAACGAGAGCATGAGTAAGACTATTGATCAGTGGTTGGAGATCGCTGGACTTTCAGACCTCAGAGACAAGTTTGACCTTGCGTGCAAGTGGATGGTCGAGGCTGGAAAGAAGGTTGTGTTCGACATGTATAGGGGTGCGGTGCAGCACACAAACGGATACTACAACGGAATCTCCATTCTCCTCCTCAACGCTCTAGCGGGTAATCAGGACTGGAAAGGAGGTCCAGCAGTCGGAGGCGGTCACTGGCACGAGATGGGTAAGGGGACGACCTACGATGGTCTTGACAAACTTGGGACCACAACTGTTCCCAACGACACCATCGCAAGCGACAACGGTTACTCCATCTGGAAAGCTACCCGTGAGGGAATCAAGTGGGGACCCGGTAACCCCGAGTACGACATGAGAGTAGCAAACGGCGAGACTGATCCCAAGCCGCAGAGACCGTTCTACCCTCTGACTAGTATGGTCTGGCAGGAGATGTTCGGTGTGATTGAGACTGGATATCCCTATCCGATCAAGATCTTCATCAACCACATGGGTAATCCCAACTACTCCATACCCGGTTCTAGCAAGGTACAGGAGGTCTTGGAGAGTGTGGATGAACAGGGTGTGTACAAGCTCCCACTGCTTATATCGGTGGATGTGGTCATGGGTGAGGCATCTGCCTACTCGGACTATGTAGTTCCCGATGTCACATATCTTGAGAGGTTTGCCACACCGCACCTCGCCTCAACAATCACCACAAAGGGATCGCCTATCAGGCAGCCAATGTTTGGAGAATATGATCCCTCGACTGGTGACTACAAGTACAACCCAGTTCCCGGTTTCGAGAAGGCAAAGATGGCGGAGGACTTCTATATTGAGCTGGCAGTCAAGCTCAAGGAGGAGTACGGTGTCAAGCTCACTGGAGTCGGCAAGGATGCATTTGGACCTGGAGAGGATCTCTACAACGCGTGGGACTGGTACAAGCGGGCGTTCATCAACTTCGCTGAGGAGTACGAGGCAGGTGGTGGCACACTTGAGGGTTCGACCATCGAGGAGAAGATCGGCTATATGCTCGACCGCGGTGGTCTCTATGAGTCATACACCGTGTACGAAGAATCGGGTGACATGCAGCCCCACGGGCTAAAGAACCAGCTCAATATCTGGGATGCCAAGACGGCAACAACCACCCACTCCATGACGGGAGAGAGATTCTGGGGAACGGCAAAGTACGAACCCATCAAGGACATGAAGGGCAAATTGGTGCAGGATGAGGACAGGGACAATGGCTTCACCTTCATCCTCTCAACCTACAAACTCTCTATCCATGCGCAGTCGAGGACAGCCAACAACCACATGCTGAAGGAGCTCCTACCCGAGAACTATTTGGAGGTCAATAAGGCAGATGGTGAGGCGCTCGGTCTCAAGACAGGAGATATGGTTAGAGTGACCTCTGCCACCAATTCGGAGGGCGCAGTCGTTCCGGTCTATCTCACCAACATGGTCAGACCTGGAGTTGTCACCTTCGCCCACTCCTTCGGACACACCCAGTATGGTGCTGCAAAACGTGTCGAGGGAGATAAGACCGTTAAGGGAGACTCACACAAGGCAGGTGGGTTCAACCTCAACACGGTCATGAGACTTGACACCTCCTACGCCGACGACAAGGGTGTTGGTGCGATCACTCTGACTGATCCCATCGGTGGGTCTGCGGTCTTCTACGACTCCATGGTCAAGCTCGAAAAAGTCTAATCTGCTTAATTTCTCTGCTAATTTATACATTTCACCAAACATATATTTATTAAAGCAAATCACTATATAATGTGTGAACAACATGGTCAGCTATCAGGTAGTTCTACTTGATTCACTCGGCAGTCATTTTCTGAAAAAACCGACTACAGATTCTCTAATGTTACTGGCGGAGGTACTGCCTCCTGAATTTTTCCCGGGGCTTAGGGAGATGGTCAAGGACGTGCATGACAATAACAGGTTGTCCGAGGTCATTGATCTCTACACCCACTACTTCGAGGTACCGAGTCACTGCTCACTCACCTCGCACCAGTCTGCAACCGTCTTCGGTTACAAGCGACCCGAGTTCCTCGATCCTATTCTCGCCTCTCTGGGAGTGGAGTACAAACCGCTAGGAAACAAGATGCCTGATCATGTAGGGAACCTCATCCTCATCCTTGCCATCATCGTGAAAAATATCGAGGATGCAGAGAGTGAGGACGTCCTCAAGAACCAGAGGAACCTCCTCGATAAGTTCATCAAGATGCACATCTTCACCTTTGTTGATAGATTAAACAAGGAGCTTGGCACCTGTCACTGCAATGATGAGATAAATGTCTACAAGATACTGATGAAGGGGATTGAGCCCTTGGTCAAAACCATAAGGACCAACATTAGGACAATTTGAGGGCATCGTCATCGAAGGCGAAGCTAAACGACTCCTCGGTCTTCGAAGACAGGTATTCGGTGAAGTGCTCGTCGATCAGACCCCCTGCCCACCCGTAGGCCTCGACTGCACGCAGAAGGTCGGAACACGCCCTGAGTAGCTGGGGTGTCTCCTTCTTGCAGAAGACATAGAGCACGAAATTCTCAGAGTGCGTCAGGAGCAGTGTGCCGTCCAAGAGTGACACTGACTGCGGGACGTCCTCTAATAGTTCGTCCATCACATCGAGGATGGCTCGCATACCCACCGAGAAAAGTGAGACGTCGATATTCTGGTCAAAGGACCGTTCGTAGATGAAGCCACCTGTCTCCCGTTCACTCAGCACGACGTACATCCCTTCCGATTCATCCATGATGATCGTGCTGGGGTCACGGGCGAGGGACAGTGCGATGAGTAGCAGTCCCGCAGAGATGAAGATGAAGTATCCGAAGGTCGTGCCAGAGTCTCTGCGTTCGAGGGTCGCCACCACCATTCCCGTCGCAAGGGAGACCAGCCCGAGCGTAAGGACTACTGACCCCTTCCTCGAAATCAAGTGGTCGATAATCAGCAGTAGGGTCAGAAGAATGCCCGTGGAGAATAGGCTCAACGCCCATGGAGGGTTGTAGCTGATGGCATAGCGATCCACACCATCGAGACGGAGAGAGAAGACGTCAAACCCTGTGACAAATGCGAGATAGAAGAGCACATGTAGCCCCAAGAGCCCTACCCTCTCTCCACTTAACTGTTTGATAGAGATGTAGAAGATCGAGAGGAAAACAGAGACAAAGACGAGGCTTATTGCTGTGAGTATCTCCACGGTGGTCGTGTAGGTCGGGTCTGGTCTTAACAGATTTAGCAGTACGAGCATGGTCATCCACAGCATCAAGAGAAGGTATCCGATGGCGATGACTAGGAACTCACTGAAACCCTCTTTGCGGTAGGCCCTGAGCATGACTACCGAGGAAACTAGGGTCGTTAGAACGGATATCAGAAGAGTGAGTAGTGCGGCTTCTATGCTCTCTTATACTTCTCCCTGAATTTAAAGATGTCGAGGTCAGAAGGCAAAGGAGAGCTTATTCCGAATGGTCTGATCAAGCTTCTTGATCGATTCCCTGCTGAGGTGGGATATATCACCCTCTTTCTCAAGGTCTTCCAGCAGTCGGGCCAAGGCCTTCCTCAGAGGTGAGATGGATCTTCGGCAGACGAAGTACCCGATGAATCTGTCGGTTCTGGCAACCACAATCTTCAGGTCGTTGTACCCCAAGACCTCGGGCGTTGACTCTGTACCAGTAAGCTCGTTCATTACGTCGAGGATGCCCTTCATCGCTGGTGAGAAGAGATTCTCGCTGAGGTTGGCATCGGTGTTCAGTCTCTGCTTGTACAGCGTCGTTCCACTACGACGGTCGCTGATGAGCAATAGTTGGCCGTGGATGACATTGGGGACCAGTACAAAGGGGTCTTTCAGTAGTGCAAGTGAGATCAGCACGAATCCCATCGTCGATACCGCCATGTAGCTGGTTGTGTAGATGCTCACAAACAGCCGCTCGAAGGCCGCTATGGCTATACCTAGGCCCAAGAGAACCCATCCTGTCAGCATGTATTTCCCTGCGGTGTTCCTAGTGCTCATTCCCGTCGGGAAGCTGATCCTGATCATGTCGAAGACAATGAAGAGGAGGGGAAAACCCATTGTGAGGTGTGCCCACCTCGGGGTGAAGACAAAACCCCAGTACGGATAGATCGTCGGGTTGATGGAGGACGCAAAGAAGGCAGTACCCTCCACGAAGAGGAGTACGACCATGATGCGTAGGAGTCCCATGTCCTTCCCCGCGAGTTTCACCATCGCGTACCACATCAGGATGAATGCAGCAGCGACGAGGTGATTGAGAAGGCTAAGGATCACGGTGACCATGGGTATGTTACTTGGCAGAGGAGGGATAATATTGATGAGCAGCCAGAAGGTCAGCGGGTGCAGCGAGAACAGCAGGAATGCGGTGGCTATCCCGATGAACTCTCTGTACCCCTCTCTCAAAATTGATCCTGTCAGGAGCGCAGAGGCAGTTATGGCGAAGATGAACGCCAATAGCGGGACGAAGAATCGTATGGTTGCCTCAAGCACAGAACCTTATACCCCTTCAAACTATATAAAATCGAGCTCTCAGGTGATATGGTGCAGAGGTCAATAGTCAGTGGTGTCTGGTCAACATCCTTTATTCAGATGTTTTTTTTTTCTACGGGGTCGATAGCCGCGACGAAACGGGGGGCTGCGATGCTCGAAGTGGAGATGACCTCATCCACTCCAAGGTGCTCTTTCACCTGCTCTCCGAACTTCAGGTCGAACATTCGGGCGACGACTCGGAGTTTCGGGTTCATCTTTTTGGCCAGCAGGGCAATTTTCAGATTCACGAGGTCGTCGTCTACCATCAATAGGAGTGTGCGGGCGTGCTCTACCCCTGCCATCTCAAGAGTCTTCTCCTGTGTGGCATCACGCTGGATTAGTGGAATGTCGTGCTCCATGCTCTGGAACTCCTCGTCCCTTCCGCTCTCGTCCTGCTCGTCGATTACCACGACATCTTCATTCTTCTCCTCGATTATCTGCCTCAGTACCTTGAGTCCGACATTGCCTACTCCTACAAGTATCACGTGGTTCTTCATCAGTTTTGCCATCTCTCTGTTCCACTCCTCCGTCTTGTGATCCCCGTATTTCAGCACCTTGCCTATTGAGGCTAGTCCGTCACCTATGACCATGATCCCCAGTAACGGAAAAAGCATCCAGAGGATCTCGAGGTACACGTCCCCCTCGGGGTACGGGAGGTCACTGGCGAAGAACAGCAGCCGTACGGACTCGTAGACCGCACGGGGGAAGGACAACCCGAGAATGTACATCAGGGAAGTCGTTCCCACCGTCAGCACCGTGAACAGGAGAATGAGGAAGATCTTCAGCGCCTTGAGCCGTATCCAGACCTCATTCCAGTAGACCAAGAGAATCCTCCGGTAGCGGGATTTCACATATCGTCCTTTGGGGAATAGGTACTTAAGGACTCTCCCTCAGAGACCACTTGATCACGGACAGCCTGGGATACAAGGCCAACAGATCATCCATCTCGCCCCCTCTCTCTCCCCCTAACTCAACCTCAGTCAGCATGGACAGGTATGTTCCGACAACGCTGTCTCGGCTTATTGAGCGTGCCCGGGCTATGCACAGGTTCTCGTCGATCTCATAACTGGGGACCTCACCCATCTCAAACAGACGGGCAAGAACGAGGTAGTACAGTGTGTTTGAGAAGGGGTCGGTGTCGTTCATACGCAGGGGTGCGTACTTCTCCAGCACGGTTAGGGCGGTGGTGCTGTCCCCTCTAATGGAGTGTATCAGGGCGAGGAGTACGCTGTACCTTGCTTGCTGACTAGGTGTGCTCATGAGCTCCTCGAACATCTCAAGATACTTTTGTCCCCTGTCGAGTTTGCCCAGTAGAATGTTACCAAGTGCGAGCCTCTCAAAGTATATCGGATTCTCCCCAATGTTAGCCACCCTTCTGTGGAGTGAGACGAACTTGTTGATACTTCCAGATCCAAAATAGAGGTCCGCTAGTCCGTCAACAACGCGTCCAAGAAGTGGGTCGTCCTCCCGCTTTCCGATCAAGATGTCGAGTGCCTGCTCGAGATACTTCCCGTCCCCCGTGACTGTTCCCAAAAAGTACTGTGCCTCTGCGGACTCCTCTTGTTTTGCGAGCTCTACCGCTCTTACATGATCCCCTGTGGTATAGAGCAGCTCGATCTTCCGAAGTATCGAATCCTTCCCGATCCTCGCTTTGTATCTCTCAATAAGCTCCAGCTCGTCAGCAGGATCAAGGTTCAGTGCCATGATCCGATCGAGTAAAAGGTGGTCTGGTAGGTCTCTCAATGCGTCTTCCACATGTATCCAACCCCCTACTGATTGATAAGGCTATAGGACTCCGAAGTGGTCGGAGATTACCTGGGCGACCCTTTCGTCGAGGGCGATCATCTCCTTCGGGAGCTCTGTGAGAACCTTGTCCAGCTCCAGCCCAACATTTAGTATCAGGTCTTCGAGAAAGTTCGTGACCTCACGTGTGACAAGGGCGTAGATGTACTGATTGTTTCCGTAGAAGAGGATTTTACGCTCCTCCAGTTCGATCTTCCTCAGCGGTGAGAACCCCATACCTATGTCGTACATTATGCTCTGGATGGCCGAGATCGCCGCGGATACCAGCATCTCATCCGACATCTGATGGGACATCTCGAAGTCGATGCTCAGGTAAGGGAGCCCGTCCTCTCCCACGATATAGAAGTGCTCCACACGAAGGGCAAAAAATCTAACTAATTTTGTATCAGAGAGGTAGGGGGTGAACAGAAGCATAGTAAAGACGAAGATATAGAGGGGAACGAAGAAGTCGAGGTAGATGTAGCTGAGTGTGTCCCTCCTCAGACTGTAGTAGCCGATATTATAGATTATTCCTATCCCGAAGAAGGTGCCGATTATTCCCGTGGTGACAATGTAGCGTTTTCTCCTGTAACCTTCTCCCATCCGTGCCCTCACCATTGTCTGCAAGATTAAGTAGCTACCTATATAGGAGTAGTTGACCACATTCATGAGGACGATGAAAGGGTGCAGCACCAGACTAATCTGATAGTAACCGATGGAGGGATTGTAGCTTCTGAGGACGAGGTTAGGGTCCCCCAGAATGAAGTATCCAAGAAGTACTCCTATGTAGAGGATGGGTAACCAGAGGATTCTTGTGGATCTCTCGGGGTCGGTAACCCTCACTATGAACGCGGTGTAGAAGAGTGAACCAAGAGAGATTGCGATGAAGAGTGACATGAGGATGAAATTCTGGTAGAGCCGGCTGATGTCGCTATTGATGGCCACGATGAAGAAGTACTCGGATATGAAGGAAAGGAGGTAGAAGGTCAGTGACAGCATTAGGAACCTGATCACAGTCCCTCTATTCCGCAGGTATGTCAGGATCATTGTTGTTAGGAGGAATACCCCACTTGCAATGAGCAGTATCCTGAACCCCAAGGCTAATGCGAGTTTCCTATTTAGGTTGATCTCTACTTGAAACAGTGGAAGTGTTACCGATAGCAGATTCACTATGAAGATCAGGATGACCCCTTGGTAGAACCTGCTGGAACTTTCCATGTGTAGCAATAGATATCTCCTGATAAAAACCTAGGTCAGGCAATTCGTATGGTATTCTCCAAGAAATCGGAATATTCTCCAGATAGTCATCGTCCGCGATCGGGATCCGACCCCAAGCAGGGCTGAATCGTCGTTCTGCGTTTTCTATCATGTTTCTGTAAAGAATTATAACTGCGGAGGAGAAATATTGAAAGAGGAGGGTACAATCGAATTAAATTTATTTTATTTTCAGCAGGGAAACCAAACTGCATTTTCTCAATGTCTGTTCATGCCTAATGGTCTGAAAACCGAAAATATTGCAGTTCTACGACTTGTCCATGAATCATGAATCTTTTAATTCACCATGTGATATCCATTATTATTGACATCATAATTGTTGAGCTCGTGGTCAGTTTTCTCCTTCTCACTGTGTCAGTCGTGACTTTGTTAACTCTGTACGTCCAGAGGGGGATTCGGGAGTACGCGGGTATGGCTGTGGGTCTCGCTCTTCTTTTCCCACACATAACTGCAGAGGTGACCTTGAGTATCTTCCTCCCCGTGACCCAGTTGAACACTGGTCTGGCCACGGCTCTGATATCCTCGGGGATTGCTCTGCTCATTGCCTCATTCACAGTTATCTACTTCTCCCTAAAGTCACTTCTGGGGTCCCGGATACAACCCTCACAGATGACCAACTTGCTTCTGGGAGTCTTCGTCATGGGCGGGTCGCTCAGATTCGTACGGGCAGTTCCTGTTGAAGATTCATGGGGTGTGGTCTTTAAACCGATGTGGTCAATAATCGTTCTCGCCTTCGTGGTTCTCTCAATTGTATACCGGATTACCGTACTCATTATTCGTGCCCTCAGCGGTAAGGGGGGAACTAGAGGTGGACTTCTCCTCCTGTCGGGTCTGGGTCTCCTCTTCATCTCGTTCATCGTGGCTGTTATCGAGAGGCAGTTTTCAACCACCAGTCTCTACTTCCTTTTCTTCTACCCTGCGGGCCTCTTCCTCATCTCCCTTGCTATCGTTGTCGATCCCTACATCTTCATCCCCAACTCACATGGAACCCAGCTGATCCTCATCACGGAAAAGACCGGGTGGAAAGTGATTTACTCGATCGTCTTCCCTGATGGGAAGCAGAATGAAGAGACCTACACCCGGACACTTCAGGGGACCTTCGAACTCCTCTCAGCCCTGATCGATCGTGATCACTACCCGAGATCGATCACGTACCTCGACAATGAGATCCTGATCTTCGAGTCAGGGACCTATCTTGCTTTTGTCATCACAGAGAGGAAGCTTCCTCCCGTACTGATAGGAATATCAAAGGTTCTTGATGCACTGGAGAGGTATCCATCTCGGGAGACGGAAGTTATTGTTAGGAAGGAACTCGCCTATCTTTTCAGGTAGAGTTCCAGCAGTCTTTCCCTTTCTGGGATTCTCTTAGATGCCTCCCGGAGCTCTGTCTTGCTAAAGCTCTTGATGTTGTCCTCGAGGAATCTGCAAATTCCATCAAGGTCGAACTTACTACATTCTCTGAGAACCCATGGAATGGCTTTACGCACATAGTAGTTCCTGTCGCCCAAAAGCTCGGTCATATTCGCAAGGACTGCCTTCCTGACCTCAGTCTTCTTCATGTGCTTCAGAAAAATTGTCACACTCTGTCTCCTCCTCCAGAAGTTGTCTGAAACCGTCCACACTCTAATCTCATCTATGTGATTTTCCACTGGGTAGTGCCTCATAGCATTAATCGATAGGTGGTCTGACATCATCCAGTGATCTATTAGGTCGATCCAGACGTCTGCAGCACGGAAAAGTCTCTCGTCGGTGGATTTGTAGAACTCTATGAGGTAGAGTGCGAAGATTATCTCCTCCGTATGTCTTGCAGACCTAATCATCTCATCACAGTTTGATAGGACTGTATTGAATGAGTACCCCTTCCTGAAATATCCCTTCGCGAGTTGTTTGACCGTAGGGTTGCTGATCCCAAACGCTCTCAATAATGTAACATCTCCTTCTTTGGCGATCCTCACGAAAGCAGTCTTCTTCTCTGGATCCTGGTCGCGATGTACCTTGTCAAGTAAGTACTCTCTCATCTCCACAGAGCGCACTGGGTCGTTCAAGATATAAGCCTCTTTGTTGCAAAGGTAAATAATTCGGGGGACTTATCCCTGACTATGAGCTGGAAGCGGACTCATCCTGTGCAGAGGATGTTACCACTCATGGCGAAAGCCAATCACAAGGTTCCATTGGTGATAGATCTTGGTGCAGGAGAGGGGGTGTTTGCAGACGTGTGGAATCACTATTCGCAGGACACGGAGGTCGTGCTTCTTGACGTTAATCCTGAAAGCTCCTCCCGTAACTCAGTGGCCGCGAACATTAGGAGAATCCCCTTTAGGAGATCATCGTTCTCCGCAGCAATAGCGGCACAGGTTCTTCACTATCTTGAGGATCACAGTACCGTGCTTGAGGAGATCTTCAGGACGATTCAGGACGGGGGATTTGTTCTCATTGTAGAATACAGGGACAAGCTCCCGTGGGTACCTTACCCCTTTGCTCCTCTTGAACACAACGGGGTGGACTACACCGAGCTTGCAGATGGCTATAGGACCAAGTACTCTGTGATTGTTCACAAGTCCAATTTTATGCAGATACACGAATAAAGGGGGGATTCAAGAATGGATCGTGAAAGTAGAAGATGTCATCGAGGGGGGGACATTCTCAGTTAGCGAGGACAAGTACGCCATCCTACGGACTACCAAAACACTACCCGGTGTGTTCGCAGCCATCAACGATGGCTCCGAAATCACGCTCATCATGGAGCAGTACAGGGCTAAACACTCCCTGACTGCAGACTGCATCGACGCCCTCGATCCCAACTGGAGAATAATCACGTTCAACGTTGAGATGCCATTTGAGCTCGTGGGGTTCATCGCCTCCGTCTCTAAGGTACTGGCAGAGAGAAACATTTCCATCTTCTCAATCTCTGCGTTCAGCACTGACCATATCCTCGTAAAGGACGACCTGATTGATGAGGCGGTCAATGCTTTAGAGTCCATTGGGTTCAAGAAGTCAGAATGAGACTGCCAGGAGGAATGAGGTAAAATATCTCAACTGTCATATCAGAGTCCTCTACGGATAAACTGGATGAATTTTGGGTAGAGTTTAAATACGATCCCGCATAGGATATTGTAATGTACT
>JALWRB010000366.1 GCA_027077875.1 Candidatus Heimdallarchaeota archaeon | reverse complement strand
GTCTTTTGAAAGGGAGAAGGAAACTAGAGACACCATTTGTCACGAGAACTTCACCTGTACCCTTGGGAATAGTTTGTCTATTCTTCTCCCCAAGCTGGAGCAACTCGCTCTGATACTGTTCAACCCAAAACATGAGCCGAGGCGATAAATTATCCTTCAGAGCATAATATAGTGTATCATTTAGACCCGTGAAGATAATCCAGTGACTCCTAGAACGGACTCCTTTTAGGAAATCAAAAACTTGGTCTGAAACCAGAAGATCAAAGTTCTTGTGCCGGTGGATGCTCACCAAATCCACGAAGGTCTTTCCCATACTCTTTGCATGATCGTATTTGGATATGAGCCGGTTGATCTCATCTCCAATCACAAACTTCCGTGAAGGATCCATATCAGACCCTGCAAAACCTTCATCTATCAGATCAATAGTTGCCGTGATCCAATCAGGTAGAATCTCCTCTAAACGATGAATAATTGAAGGGAACGTGAGCCAATACCCTTGAGATTTGAATTTGTTATGGTGTCGTTCCGCATACGTCGATAGAAAGGTGGTCTTACCCGTCCCGCTCGGACCAACTATCAAATAATTATAGACATGATTTAGGAGTTTCACCAGGACGCCCTCCCGAATGCACTAGTTCTCTTTTTCGGAAGTAATGTCATAATATAATTCACGAGAGAGAGAATCTTCCCTTGACAATACTGAAGTGAAGCCTTGATATGCTGCAATATGTAACTTACAGAGATTCTTTCATCTGAGGTAAGGTATTGGTGATTATTCATGATCTCAGACAAAAAATGATAGTGCCTCACTAATAGAATAAAAGGATCTACAAGATTATCCTTAGTTTTCACATAGAATATATTTCCTTTAGGAGCTCTCGTTTCAATCGTGTTTGAGAGATAGGAGACCACACGACTCAGATGAAACATGGATTCGTTGAAATCATTGCTGTTGAAGACCTGAGATATCAACATCTGGAGATTATAGGAGTAGTCCTTTGAGAAGACCTTGTACTTCCTATTATCTGCATTGGGAGAATCTCTCTTGAAAGTCATAAAGTCATTCCGCTCATTTTCTAAATTTCTGTCCTTTTCATCAGAAAATCCTGTATCAAGCATTGATTTAACATCTGGATTAAACACTCCTAGGGAATTTTCAATATCCTTAGAGATAGAATCTAGTACTTCCGCCAACTTGGCGGAGAAGTTGTTGTTCTTGTCGATCTCGGAAATGATCTCACCAGCAATCTTCATGAGGTATCTACTACTTTCCGCTTTGAGCTGCTGCCATGTAGCCCAGGGTATTACCTCTTGCACAATTCCATCAACTATTAATCCTCGAATACGTACCAGATTTTCACCCTTGGCCGTAGTCACAAATGAATCCGCCTTGAGATAGAAGAATGGAATGTGAGGGGCATCGATGAGGGGGATGCTTCCATCTCCGTAATAGACAAACTCAAGTTTCTCCTCCAATTCTTCAAGATCGTACTTCCGTACTTCTACGAGTATCCTCTCTGCGAATTGCCAGAGGTCATTTTGATCCAGTTGCGATAGTGCCATAGCTATCGCAGCTGCGTTCTTCTCCCTGGAATCTCGTGTGAAGTAATCCGGTACCGCAAAGGCATAGCTCTTTAGCTCTGGCTGCACGTATTGGTTGTTGCTCACTTCTTTTTGCCCCCTTTCTTCTTCTTCGTCTCTTTCTGAAGAGACTTAGCAAGCTCAATTTGCTCGTATTTATTCGGTTTGATCCACCCGAAGTCTATCTTGAAAAATATGTAGACAACAATACTCGCCCACGATGCAATTGCAGCCCAAAACATCGCGAACTGCACCCCAAGTATTGATAAAAGTTCTGCGTAGGACAGATACCTCATGAACCTAGAGAGCGAAGTAGATTTCCACCGGTCCAGTGATACACGGATGATTTCTGCAGAAATCAGTACGACCATCACAAGACCAGGGAGTGCAATATCAAAGGTGAAACCGTAAGCATCTTTCGTGATCACCAAGAATCTCGAGTAAATAAAATAATTTGAGATGATGTTTGTGAGAAGTAAAAATGCGATAAGAGTTACCTTCCACCCGCTCCTCACAAACTCAAATGGCGGGACGAACACTAGCCACGAGTAGTCGTTACGTATGTATGGCTTCCCGTTCTTGACAGAGTTATCAATGCTGCGGATCAGCTTGTCCTTCCCGTCCAGAATCAGATCCAACGCAGCCTTCAACTCTTTGTCGCTGTATCTTCTTGAATCTTCTTTGTACTCATGATCACACTCCATCTATCTCACCCTGTTCCTGAGTTCATCATAGTAGGAAGAATCTTTTTTCATCTCGATCTCCTCAACTTTGGCATATGCATTCAGAGCATCCTTCTGGTGCATGAGTTCTCCCGGAGATATCTCCTTCTCTGGTGTGCCCAATACTGCGTACGCTTCCCTCTGTTTCCTGAGGAGGAACAACGCTATCTCCTTGTTCCATGCAATATCCCTGTCTGCCTCTCCTTTTGCCACGATATCAGCGTCCAACTCCAAGTAGTAGACCAATCTCATCAATGTCTCGATAGACTGGTTGGATAGTTTGTGAACTTGGGGACCGACCAACTTAAAAAACGCCACGATCTCCTCTTTCCCGTCGAACTTTGTCCGGAGATTGAATATCTTCTCGAGGAGCTCGTCCTGCCGCTTCTGCCGCTCTATTGGCATCGTGATGAGCTGAGTGATTGCGTCCTTCAGATCCGTCACCTATACACCCCCAGAAGCTGATAGAATCCTCGTATGAAGAAGAAACTCAGGACGAACAGCAGAACCCAAAAGATCATCGGGAACTGTGCGATGTCCACGATGAATACCGCATCCGGGAAGGAGAGCGAGAGCTGCGAGACCGTGTAGTAGAATATCACTGCTGCAACCACCAGTGCCAGTGGCATGAAGATATTCGGGTATTTCCGTACGGTGTCTGCAGTTGATCTCACACTGATCGAGTGTGCACCATCCCTCAACCCGTTCACATACGCCTCTTTTTCCTTCGCCTTGAGTCTTTTTTCAAACTCTTGAATTGTCATTTTTTGATCAGCAGAGGTCCGCTGTAGTTGCAGTTTCTCGATGACTTCCTGCTCGAACTTCTCCTCTGCTTTTTGACGAAGAGCGGAGTGAGCCAGTACATGCTCCTGCTCTATGTCCACCGGCAGGTGATCAGAGATCCTGATTTTGTCGGAGAAGAGAATCCTACAGAACGCTACCTCGACCATCTGCTCCTCTGAAGGATTGTATATACTTGCCCAATACAGCACATAGAGACCTGCTGTGACGGCAGGCCTCTGCTGCATCGTGTTAACTAGTCTGAATAGAGCGAACATGAAGAGTAACCATCCCGCATTGGCAAGTGTGATCTCAATCACCAAGGGGTCATCAGGGTTTAGACTGTCCTGTACCACGAGAAAGATGTTGAGGATCATCGAGAGACCTAACACCACATTGTTTATTAATTTTTGACTCGCTGGATCTGCATCCGCTTTTGTTATATTCAATGAGAGACTGGAGAGATTCTGATCATAATCAGTTAAGAGTGCAACAAACATGTTCTCCTTACACCCATCGAGCTTCACCTTGTTCAGCTTGTAGTATGTGACTTTCTTGTCTTTTCCATTCTGTTG
>JALWRB010000365.1 GCA_027077875.1 Candidatus Heimdallarchaeota archaeon | reverse complement strand
GTAAAGAACAGGGCAATCATTACCATGTAGACAAACGCTGCTTTTGATAATATCATCTGATTCCGATCATAGATGATCAGGAAGAAGAGTGGGACACTCAGAGATATGGCAAGCGCAGATGAAGTCAACCAGTTCACTCTATACAGTGTGCTCACTCCGATTATATAGAGGATGTGTGCTATCCCAAATGAGCCTATCCCGTCTATTATTCTGTGCTGTGTGATCCTCAGGATACGCTTCATGAAAAGGTCACCAAGGAAGGAGAAAACCATTGCGAGGAAGAACAAAGCCCTGACTTTCTCAGGGTGTGAGAAATAGCTTGAGAAAGATCCAAGAAGCACAACCGCAGAGGTGAGGATGAACAATTTTGGATTTATTCTGTAAGTATGAAGCAGGATGAGTACAGCTGCTATAACGTAGAGCACGATTGACAGAACTGTTACTTCCACTATTCTCACTGTTTCTCGATGTATTTTGAGTCTTCTCCTCACCACTTGGTTTTTCGGCAGGATAGAAACGTATTTTATTAGGCGGAATTATAACTGAATTGATAATTATGGAAGAAGCTTTACGCAAACTCAAGTCCGTCTTCAAGGTACCTGGGGACGGTGCTCCCGAGGTCGAGTTGAAGTTCAGAATTGGGGACAGCCCTGAAATCCAGAAGGCTCTGGCTTCGCTAGTTGAAAATGGTACACTTTCCAAGTACGAATTCCCTCCCAACTCGAATTCATGGCATTACAAGCTGAAAAAGAAGATTGACCTCGACGGTGGAGATGATGAAGTAGCATCCAGTGGTAACGGGAGCGTCGGCAAAGCACAGATCGATGCCCTTAGTGCGATTGTTGAAGAGATTGCCAAGGAGATTGGAGACGACTTCATCCTGAACAAGTTCAAGGAGTACAAGACCAAATTCAACCTATAATCCAGTAGATGATACTGCTGGCTATTATTCCTGATAACAGGTTCACCACGTCATTGTCCATAATTCTCCAACCTCTGATATGCTTGGACTCCGTACCACATTTGTGATACTTCTTTTCTGTCTGTTTCTTACAGGTCTCGCAGTAGTATACTGACTGGATTGATGCACCGAGCAACGTGTCAATTAATGATCCGAGGATACCCCCGAGAACTATGTACAGAGCTAGTGTACTAAAGGTCAAGAAAAAGTACAAGGCACCTATCACTGCAGCACCCATTGCGGTTCCCATAAATCCTTTGAAGGTCACACCTCCTGAGGTTCCCTTTGGGACATTGTTCCACGGGGGAAAGATCCATATCGGATCGTTTGTTGTCGTGGTTCCTACCTCCGTCGCCCACGTGTCCGCTGCACTGGCAGCTATGGATGTGACTGCGATGACTACCCAGATCTCGGTGACCCCAACATTATATATCCCGAAATTAATGAGGATAATCACCGAGGCAGCAGTGGCGACACCCCCATTAGCCATTACCTGAAAGAAATCTCTCTCCCCTCCCTTCTCTGCGTACTCCATGGCAACGGCTTTCTCACTTCCCTTGTACTTACCTATAGCTGTTGAGGTGATAAAGAACGTGAGCAGAGTCATCCAAATATAAGGGTGGGCCAAGAATGTTATAACTCCAACGATTGCCGCTCCTAGCACACCTCCTGGGAATGAGAGCGACTTCTTCCTCATAGAGACCAGCCCTATGGGAATGTTGAGCAGGAAGGCCAGAACCATGATCAACAGTTCCATACGATCAGGGCAATCAAATATGTCTTAAATATCATTCTTAGTCTCTATCAGATCTCCGAAAATTCGGATAATTTCAGTGAAAGAATTAAGAAGGGATAAGTAGGTTTTAGAAATATGAAACCCAATCCGATGATCCCGACAGTAAGACTAAAGGGAAAGAACCCGAAATTTGCCATATATGGGCGCATATTTGCTCTCATCGCTGGACTCCTCTTTCTGGTCGTAGCGATTCTCAACCTTATATCACTATCTTCATTCTTCTTCTCCCTCATTCTGGCCTTTAATCTGTTTTTGATTGAGGAAGATAAGATCGATCTTGCCTTCCTGAAGTCTCCACTCTGGAGGGGTGCAACCTACTTAGTTTTCGCTCTTGTAAACTCTGGTTTCTACAACTTCTTTCTATTTTCAATGGGCGGACTTGCTTCGCTCTTCGTCCTTGTAGCAGGAATCCTAAATATAGTCTACCATTTCAGCTAAATTGGACCTCATATTGCGCTATTTCTACTCTCATTAACCCTTGGGGGTGAAGTCTGTACCCGAGAAAGAGAAGTGGCACTCCCAAGAATTGTGGTCCGTGAAAATAATTTTTTGGTAATCCCTAGATAAAACGTGAGGGGATAGTATATTAGTATTGGACACTGGTGCTTACCCTAAAATCGATTAGTCTGAGGATATGTTGAGGGTATAATGGACCTCAATCGTCTGAAGGAATGAGTTTTGTTAACAGTCTCAAGAGTTCAGAATCTGAATGACAGTACCCATAGCGAAGAGTAGCATGCCAATTGGGGTTCCAAACTTAATAAGGACGAGCAAGAGGCTAGGGCGGCCGTTCTCGGATCTGCCCTGAGAGACCAGTTTCGCTCCAGAACCAACCGATTCAACGATGGGTGTACTCTGCTTCTTTCGAGCTTTTTTCTTAGCCACAGACCTTAATCTTTCAATATGTTAAATTACTTATCGATGGTTTCTACTCAATCTGTTCTAATGATTTAATCAGATCATCACGGTTTTTCATACCATTGTGCTCTGCAATCTTGTCGAGGGCTAGTGCTGCGTCCTTTTTTAGTGCTCCTGTTCTCCGAGTAATCATCATGTGGATAAGGTCCGGAACAATTTCTGTGCTTCCGACCTCTCCGATGGCTGCCACCGCCACAGAAATGATCCCTGCATTAATGTCATCTCTTGTGACAATATTCTCCCAGAACTTCTTACTGACCGAAGCATTTTTGCTGTTACGGTACTTTGTGGCTAAGGCTCGGATAGAATTTACTCTGACAGGGAGGGAATGATCCTCTAGCGCTAGTCTCCATAGATCCTCAACCATTTCGTCTGTGATATGCTCCGGTCTGTATCGTGTGAGGGAGTCCGCAGCGAATCCTCTGACATTCTCAGGCACTGACAAGTCGATTAGAATGCCATGGATATCTCCAAGTGCTTCGGGGTATTGAAGACATCCAAGGGAGATGAGGTAGTGCCACATGTGTCTTAGCATTTGGTATTTATCCGCTTCTCTTGCTTTCTCGATATCCTTCCTCAAGAGGTCATGTAAGCGGGGTGCAAGATCCGCAAACTGTTTCCTCACCTTCTCTTCTTTCTCCTCCTCATTGCTTCCTTCTACGTCTTCCTGCCATCCCTTCCAAAACGCCCAGAGATTTCTAGCTGCCACTCCTTGGTCCTCCACGTCATCGGAGAGAAGCATCTGCCTTATTTCATCAGGTGTGAAAGCTGATCGTTGTACCATAAGTATGGATCGCGAGTGAGGATATAATACTTGGAGATAGATTCACTTTTCTCTCGCACGAAGAATAAGGTCCGTAGCCACCATATCGAATCTGTTCAGAAAGTTCTCTAGGTCTATCCCAATAAGTCTTCGGTCCCTCATCCTCCACTCGCCATTCACCATAGTATTGCTTACATCCTGTCCCTGTGCAGCATATACTATGTGTGAGAT
>JALWRB010000364.1 GCA_027077875.1 Candidatus Heimdallarchaeota archaeon | reverse complement strand
CATTCTCTGAGTACAGAGAGAACTACCTAGGAGGAGGAACAGTAAGGACGCTGGGAGATAGGATTGCAGACCTCATCCGAGGATATGGAGTCGATAAGATACTGCTGGTTTCCCACGGGGGAATTGTCGAAGCGTCTCTCCTTGGACTCACATCTGGTCAATTCAGTAGGAACATCGATCTATTTTCATATTGTGAGGGATTTGGTATTAGCAGGGGAAATGTCGTCATTTACAGGGTCTGAGAAGATATACTACTCGAAGAAATCGTCCTCGACCTCGAGGTCGGATGAGTCAATCTGCACGTAGATGAGATCTCGCATGTAGGGGTGGACGAGCTTGAGCGGCTTCTCGAGGAAATTTAACTGGAACGTGTCCTCACCTCGAAGCGAGACCTCGATGACACCGCCGGTCGCCTCGGCCTTTCCTTCGTAGTGGTGAATCTCAGCGGTACCTGCGATGAGGTCGAGTTTTAGGTACTTCTGCTGTAACTGGGTGAGTTTGTGCAACATACTTACTTTCCCCTTCACCGACCTTTTCCCCTCCCAAGCTTCCTCGATAGAGAGAGAGGTAGACTCGATCTCCTTCTTTAATGTGGCCAGAACCAGATCCCCACGGGTCGTCCCGAGTATGTACTCCTTCGAGGACAGGAGAGAGACACACTCCAAACCCCCCTTGTACCTTTCCTTAGCAATGAGTTCCACCTCTATATCAGATTTGAGCATCTTACCCTTGAGCTTGTAGACGAGGAATGTCCCCTTCTTTGTCCCTGCGATCATCACATCATCCTGTATATCGACCGAGGTAAACTCGTCCATGTATGTGGTCTTGCCTACGTGCTCGAACCTCTGCACACCCTTGATTTTGAAGATGTTCACCCTCGATTTGGGGTCGAAATCGGGGTCTACCACGGTCACTGTGACGAGGTGCTCGCCATCGAAGAAAGCCCCGTTTATCGATCTTGGAGGGTTGTCAAACTCGACCTCCTTGAACACCCAGCCCTCCTTAGTCCGGTCGGTGAGGTAGGCCTTGGTCGTATTCTTAGATCGGAGAATTCGGAGGAATTTTCCCTTATACTCGAACGTAGCGATTGGGACCTCGGAGGACTTCACATCGATTCGGTGGGCGAGGTGATATTTTCCGTCGTCCTTGTACAGTCCAACATAACCATCGCGGTTGGCGACTTCTAGGATCAATCTACCCCCTAATTCGTAGCTTGTCATGAAGAGGATTGGGGTGTCAAAGCTCTCGAGAACCGTCATAATATCACCTGGCATTTTCGTCGTAGAGTAGTTTGGCGATCTGGAGGAAGGCATCCTCTACCCTCATTCCAGTGAGAGCAGAGGTCTCAATGTATCCAATACAACTGTCTATTTCCCTTGCCTTCTGGTTACCCTCTCTCCGATAGACCACCCGGTCGTTCCTGAGATCATTCTTGTTCCCGACCAGTATGAATTTGAGATCAGGGGAGAATTTGCCTACTTCCTCAAGCCAGACTTCCACATTCTCGAAGGTGTCACGACGAGTCAGGTCGAAGACGATAAGCGCGCCCTTCGCTCCCTTGAAGAAGAGGTTCCGTATAGAGGTGAAGAGCGTACCTGCAGCAATATCCCAGAGATTCAGGAGCACGTTAGAGCCATTGATTTCCTGATAGCGGTTGTATGGCTCCATGCCGACTGTGGTGATGTAGTCCTTCGTGAATTTCCCATGGAGGAATCTCTGTACCAGAGATGTCTTACCAACTGCGGGATCGCCTAGTAGAAGGATTTTGAAGGTATAGTCTACATCAGGCATGTTTTTTCTCTCCTCTTTGACTGTTTTCCTTGCTGTATTAAAGATTAGTACCATCCCCTACGAATATCTCCCAGAAATTCGGGCCGAATTAAAGATTCGTTTGACCAAGGTCTACGGTAAGCACCTGCCCTTGCATCTTCGAGGTTTCAAGCAATAGCTTCACTATAGGGAGGATATCCTCAACGTTGAGCACACCGCCTAGAGGGTTCTTATTCCTCACCTTGGCAATAATAGCCTCCTCAATGGTCAGATTATTCTTCTCGGCGTAGCTGTTGAGTTCCTCGATGTGACGATCGGTCATCACGTAGCCTGGTGCGATGGTATTGCAGATGATCCCAAACTCGGAACCCTCGAGGGCGAATGCCTGTCCCAGCATATGGACACCGGCCTTACTCACCGCGTAGGCAAGTTTCTTTGGAGAGGGTTCTTTTCCAGTTGTGGAACCGAAGAATACGATATTCCCTCCGTTCGTCTCCTTCATCCACTTGAAGACTTCCTTGCCGATTAGGTAAGCTGAGGTAAGATTTAGATCTACAACTTTCTTGAACTCCTCGTAGGTGTACTCGTCTGCTGCGCGTGAGTATAAGCTCCCACCAGCTAGGTGTACCATCCCATCAAGCTTTCTCACGCGTGCACGGAGCTTCGCGAAACCCTCGATGATGGACTCCTCTGAGAAGTAGTCAATCTCAACATGCTCGAGATCCAGACCTTGGTTGATAAGGAATTCAACGAAGTAGGAACTCTTCTCTGAGCCCATCGAAACCACCCTGAATCCGTTTTCGACGAGGTAGGGTACGAGAACTTTACCGATACCACTGCCGGGAGCTATGACTAGGACAACGGGGATGTCATCCTCCTCGGTATTGGAGAGTTCTACAGTTCCAAGTGACATTAGAGAACATTGGAGCATTGCTATAAATCAATTTACTCTAGGTTCAGGAATTGTGAGAAAAGCGAAGGAGAAGATGAGGCGAAGGACAGCGGTTGAGAGGAAGAGCTCCTTGTACCCGACGTAGAAGAGGGCAAAATCAGCGAAGAGCCCAAAGCCAAGAGAACCAAGGAATGTCATGATCCCCCAGACGAAAGCGTGTGTGCCTAAAAACCAGCCCCTGTCCTGAGGTCTACTGAGCGCGTTGCAGGTATCAAGGATGTAGTTCTTCTGTGTGATAGAGTACAGACCGAACGTTGTACCTGCCATAATGCGAATGAGGAGGAGATGGGTCCAATCCGTTGCGAAGGCGAAAACCACTGGTACTAGGAAGAGAGATACACGGGAGAGAAAGAATGTCATCCTGTACCTTCCGAGAAACCTCCTGATTCGATCGCTGGACCGGGCAGTGACACTGAAGCCGAGGAATGCGGTGAACCAGATAAACGCTACCTGCTGTGAATTCGCGAGGTTGTTCGTTGCGCGAGGGAATAAGGGCCAAGTTGTGGACATCGAGAAGGCAAATAACGCATCCGCTGCAACGAAACGACGGAATGATCTGACACGCAGAGGTTCAAAGAGGCTTTGCGTCTTGGCTACCTGTAGCTCCTGATCAGGAAATTCCCGGGTTCGACTGATGAGAAGAATGCTGACGAACGCCCCACTGAAACTTAGAGCAGCGACCCCAAAGAGAAAGACGTAAGGATTGGTAAACCTGTCACTCAGGCTACCCGCCATTAAATAGAAGACCCCACCAGCAAGTGAGGCAAATGCACCAATCTTCCCCAGCATCTGTGCCCTCTCTTCTACGCTAAAGCTGTCGCCAATTAGGGCGTTCCACGATGGTTGCACGGCAGAGAATCCTATATTGTAAAGGGAGAAGATGAGAATTATCATTAGAGGAGAGTACACCTGAAATAGAATAAAGGAAGAGAATGCTGAAATTCCAAAGCCTAGAA
>JALWRB010000363.1 GCA_027077875.1 Candidatus Heimdallarchaeota archaeon | reverse complement strand
CGTGAGGGTCAGGAGGTTCTCCGAGTACCTACTTCCCACAAGGATTGTCCCGAATATCACGGTAGGGAGCAGCATGAGGATAGGGGCGATGAGCCAGAACACAAGACTCAGTCTGTACTGTAAGGCGACCAGCCACAGCTTGTTGGTGACGGACAGCACAGTCTGGTAATTCGATCTGAAAACGGATCTAGGGGGTTTGAAGTTCTCGGTCATACTAGTAACTCCCTAAACTGCCCGTTCTTCGAGCTCGTCTTTCCATTCTCTGGAAGACCTTGTAGCCAACTACCCAAAGGCTGATGTCCACGACAAGTAGCCAGAGGAACGACATCGTGGTGTCCATTACCGATTTCTGGGCGATGAGCAGGTCCCTGATGATCGTCGCCCCCCATGTGAACGGGACAACGACTGAGATGAACCTCAGGACGACCGGTAGCCCTTGTATCGGGTACCTCACTGGGCTGACGATGAAGAGGAGCATATCTGTCAACTCGGTCATTACCCCGGGCTCCTTGAAGATCATCACGACTGATGCGAAGAGGAACCCAAAGCCCAGCATTCCGAGGAACATTATGACCAGTGCTAGCAGGGAGAATATTGAGTTCAAGAGGTTGAGATCCCAGCCAAAGACCAGTGAAAGGATCACGAACTGCCCCATGATATTGATCGAGACCCAGCCCGTCTCCCCTAGTGCCTGACCTGTCAGGATGTCAGTTCGGGACACAGGGCTGACCCAGAGGTACTCCAGTGTCCCTGACTGCTGTTCCCATCGCAGCGAGTTCCCCACACCCCAGATAGCGGAGTCAAGCGTCGCCCAGAGCATCGACCCTATGAGAAGGAACCCGAGGTAGTCCCCTGACCCCGTATACTTCAGGAATGTCTCCGACTCTCCGCCACCGGTAAGCGACTGACCGAGCCATACGAAGGGAATGAGCCACATCAGGGGCATCAGAATCCAGTAGAGAATATCGAGCTTGTACTGCGTGATCATCAACAGTTGCTTGTACATGATCTCGAAGACCGCTTTGGGGTTGTGCCCACTCTCCTCCCCCTCCTCAGCGTTTATACCCAGCGCTCGGTCCAGTCTTTTGTATCGCATCTCCATGTCAGTCATCCCCCAGCCTCCGTCCAGTGTAGTGGACGAACACGTCCTCCAGATTAGCCCTCTTGAAGGTGAGGTTGTCGACGGGCGTTCCCGAGGAGTTGAGCTTCGTCAACACCTCATAGGTGATCTCGGAGTGGTTGTCCACGACCATCCTCGTGCGGGACACCCCTCCACCATTGGTGACCTCGACCTCCCCGTACGTCTTGAGCACCTCTACGAGTTCAGGGGAGAGGGGGTCTGAGGTCTCGATCTCTATCACCTGTGAGTTCCCCACGTTCCGCATGAGCTCATTCGGGGTCCCTTCGGTAATGATCTTCCCGTTGTTGATCAGGGTGATCCGGTTACACAGGTCCTCCGCGACGTTCATGTCGTGAGTCATCAGTAGGACTGTCTTCCCGTTCTCCTTCTGCAGTACCTGCTTGATATAGTCCCGGAGTTGCCTGCTGACATTCGGATCCAGTCCCCGGTTATACTCGTCGAGCACCAGCACCTCGGGATCGTGCATCAGACCCCTGGCGAAGGCCACCCTCATCTTCTGTCCAGTCGACAGATTCTGTACAAGGTCGTTCTTCTTCGAGTCCAACCCGAATATCGAGAGCAGGTCAAGTGCCCTTCTGGTCGATTCCGATCTGCTCATCCCATAGAGATTCCCGAAGAACCTCAGATTCTGCAGTGGTGTCAGTTTCCAGTATAGGCTCCTCTCTCCCCCCGTTACCAACCCGATCGAGAACCTTGCACGTACTGTCTCGGTAGCGACGTTATACCCGTTCACTACCACTTTCCCCGTATCCGGAAGGACGAGGGTGGAGATGATCTTGGCCAAGGTGGTCTTTCCCGCTCCGTTTGGCCCGAGGAGCCCCCTAATCTCTCCCTCCTTAATCTTCAGATTGATGTCCCTGAGAGCCTGGGTCTCCTTCAGTCTGCTCTTCCAGAAGAGCTTCTTCTCACTGCTTAATCTCACGTTCGGATCGGCTTTCTCATCCGGCGGAAGCTTCTGGAACCATAATTTCCGCTTCACTGATCTGAACGTCTTGCTTACATTTCTTACTTCTATTGTGTTTGGCATTTCTACCACGTTGTTTTCTTTCACGATACCATTCGTGACTCTGTGTTCGTCCCTGAATCCCTCTCGGATTCATTCGTCCATAAACTTCCTTTAGGCGGTCGCTTCGCTGTCAGTTGAGTAAATTAGTTAATCAAAAAATTGATCGGACGCATAGTATGCACCAACTTATCGGTAATAATTTTCCTATTTAAACCTTGCTCGATCAGAGGTGCTTGCGTATCTGCTCCTCGTCGGAGAGAACAGGGACGGTTATGTGACCCCTGTCTGCGTTGCGTTTGTTCCAACCCGAGACAGTCTCTATGGCGTGAGGATTCCTGGCCCATGACCTCCGGGCGAGGCCGTTGTAGACGTCCCAGTCGAGGGCGGATCTGATGATGTCGTCCACCCGTTTGGAACCGTCGAGTACCAAGCCGAACCCACCGTTGTACGCCTTCCCCGTTCCTACTCCACCTCCGTTCGAGAGCACACACATCGTCATTCCACGGGCGATATCACCAGCCCAAGAGTGATGTGCCATCTCTGACATGATGTTGGAACCGTCGTAGATATTCGAGGTCTCCCTGAAGGGTGAGTCCGTTCCTGAGACGTCGTGGTGGTCCCTGCCGAGCATGATCGGACCGACCTTGCCCTCGCGGACGAGCTCATTGAACCTCAGCGCGATCTTCACCCTGCCCTCGCCGTCCGAGTAGAGGATACGGGCCTTCGAGCCGACGACCAACTTGTTCTTCTCGGCATCGCGTATCCATATGTAGTTATCCCTGTCCTGTCCCCTGCGGTCGGGGTCGATGCACTCCATGGCCGCTTTGTCTGTCATACGCAGATCTTCGTCCTTCCCACTGAGACACACCCACCTGAAAGGGCCATAGCCGTAGTCGAAGCAGATCGGTCCCATGATATCCTCCACGTAACTGGGGAAGACAAAGCCGTCAAAGGTGTCCTTGCCGTTCTTCGCAACCTCCGAGACCCCTGCGTCGAACACCGCCTTGAGGAATGAGTTACCGTAGTCGTAGAAGAAGGTTCCCCGCTCCGCCATGGTGCTGATCAACCTGAAGTGCTCGCGGAGCGACTGGTCGACCAGTTGCTTGAACCTCTCTGGATCGTCCTTGATAAGCCTCCTGCTCTCTTCGAAGCTCACTCCCTGAGGCACATACCCACCCTCGTACACAGCGTGACAGGAGGTCTGATCACTACCGAGGTCCACGTGGATGTTGTTGTCCACGACATACCTCCACAGGTCAACGACATTGCCGTGGTACGCGATAGACAGAGGTTCCTTCTTTTCTAAGTACTCTTTGACCCACGAGAACACCTCCACGAGGTCAGAGGACACCCTGTCCACCCAGCCCTGCTCCAGCCTTGTCTCTATTCGAGAGATATCGACTTCTGCGGTCACGCTGACGGATCCCGCGATTTTCAGTGCCTTGGGCTGTGCTCCACTCATACCCCCCATCCCCGAACTGATGAAGAACCTGCCACGGAGGTCCCCGTTGTCGGGTATACCAAGGTACTTCCGACC
>JALWRB010000362.1 GCA_027077875.1 Candidatus Heimdallarchaeota archaeon | reverse complement strand
GGTTGGTTAACAATCAGGATCTTCGGGTTCTTGGAGATCTCACGACCAACAATGACCTTCTGCTGATTTCCCCCACTGAGGTTCTTTATCTTGGAATTGACGCTTGGGGTCTTTACTGTGAATCTCCGGACAATATCCCTTGCTGCAGATGTCATGATCGAGACGGGGAGAGTGAGCTTTGATAAGAAACCACGATGCTCAGTCTGATGTGGAACCGCGAGGTCCTCCTGCTCGTGGTACGCGAGCCAGACATTCTCTGATACAGAGAAATTGGGCACAATCCCTTCCTTGCCCCTGTCTTCTGGGACATAGCTAATACCCTGAGATATCCTCTGCATGATAGAGAGTGTGTTGAGAAGCGTCTCTTTTCCTTCATCGATGATGTAGACCTCGCCACCCTCGATACGCTCAGTACCAATTATACCACTTACTAGTTCAGTCTGACCATTGCCCTGTACACCTGCGATTCCGAGTATCTCGTTCTTTTTGAGTTCGAAGCTTACTTCATCCACTGCATCCTTACCAGAAAACTTGTCGACAATCCTCAGTTTGTTCACCTTGAGTACCGTGTCTCCTGCAGGAAGATCAATTCTGTCAAGTTGCCTCTGTACTCTTCTCCCCACGACCATCTCCGCAAGGCTCTCACGTGTAGCATCCTTCGGAAGCACGGATCCTACAACCCGCCCCTGCCTCATGACAACGATACGGTCTGCAACTTCAAGAGGCTCATTGAGCTTGTGAGTGATGAATAGTATTGATTTGCCTGAATCCTTGAGCTTCCGCATAGTCGCAAAAAGCTCCTCGGACTCTTTGGGTGTGAGAACAGCAGTCGGTTCGTCCAAGATCAACAATTCAGAGTTCCGGTAGAGTTGTTTAATGATCTCAACTCTCTGCTTCAGACCAACCGGCAGGTCTTCAACGATTGCCTCTGGGTTGATCGGGAGTCCAAAGTCCTCGGATATCTTTTTAACCTTGGCTATTGAAGCTTCCCTGTCGATAAATATTCCGCTCTTGGTTATTTCGTCACCCAATGTTATGTTCTCGTAGACAGTGAAGGGTTCAACTAATTGGAAATGTTGGTAGACCATACCAATGCCAAGTTCCATTGTGAATCGGGGATTCTCGAGCTCAGTCCTAACAAGATTGTTGCTTACTGTATGTTGCGTAAACCATGAATGGTCAATAGCAACATATCCAGCGTCAGGTTTGTACAATCCTGATATGATTTTCATCAGAGTAGATTTTCCAGCTCCGTTCTCTCCCAGTATCGCGAGAATCTCCCCAGGGTAGTACTCCATCGAGACCTCATCCAGTGCAAGAACTCCTGGGAACTTCTTTGTCACGCCATTGATGGTTAGGATCGGAGAATTGTGCATCCCTACCATAGACTCGTCGTTAGAAACACTCACTGTATCCCCATCATCTGAGGAATTAAAAGCCTGTAGTTTCTCATAATTTCGATATTATCAATTCAGAGAGATTTTTAGGGTTTTAACTTGGAACCAGACTATAACTTGCTACCACAGAACGTACAATACATGCCATTAGACTTTTGTCCACAGGTATCACAAACAACTAGCTTTCCACTAGGGATCGCACCCTGTCCACCAGATTGGGTAATTGGTTCATCGGTGTTCTGGGAAGTCGGAAACTTCGAGGATCCACTTGATTGGTTCGTTCCGATCTTATCCCGTGAGTCCCATGGGTTTGCTTGTGTTTGTTGTCCCCAAACATTCGTCTGACCTCTAGGTTGCCCCCACTGATTTGCAGACTGAGAATTCCAACCTTGTTGTCTCTGCTGGTTGTAGCCCTGCCGATTATAGCCCTGCTGATTATAGCCCTGCTGATTATAGCCCTGCTGATTATAGCCCTGCTGATTATAGCCCTGCTGATTATAGCCCTGCTGGTTGTAGCCCTGCTGGTTGTAGCCCTGCTGGTTGTAGCCCTGCTGGTTGTAGCCCTGCTGGTTGTACATCTGAGAAGGGTATACTCGGGGCGTCTTCCAGAATAAGTAGATTATTCCATATACTATTAGAAACAGTAGGGCAAGCGACGCTATGTCCGCAACTATTTGGAAACCTGAAAAGAACATCCCAAGTATGACTATCCCAAGAGAGATTTTAAGCGCATTTCCGAGGTGTTTCTTGGTTACAGAGCCTTTCTTGGCGTAGTGTCTAAGGATGAATGGTCCCACGAAAATCAAGAAGAGAATGGCCCACCCAATGAATACCGAGCCCTCATCACCTGATGCAGTACCACCTCCAGAACCTCCGGTCGGTGATGAATTAGATGGAGATGAACCGGATGAAATAAATGCGAGGTTGCTTGTGATTGTATAGTCAACATCAATCGAATAGACAGAGAGACTAAATATTATCAAATACGCGCTGATGCTCCTGTCTGCGATGTATTCACCCTCAAAGTAAGTTGTATTCATTTCTATGATGAAATACAGATCGGAGTCATCACCACCATCATTGATTTGTTGGATCAAGCTCTGCATCTGCTCAATGTCTCTTGCTTCTGAATAGACCAAAAAGATGTCCTCTACTGAAGAGACCTGAACTGAAATCTCGAGGGTTTCACCACTTTTCATAGAAAGGGGATATACATCCCACTCTGAATCATCCCAGTAATCATCCCCATTGTCCCGCAAAGTCCCGTTCTTGGTGTAAGCAGAAACGCTAGTAAGCGAGAGGAAGAGGAGAGCACCAAGGAGAATTGATACTTTTCTCATCATCGATCAATAATTTAACTCAATTTAATAGTTGCCTTTTTTGTTCCTATATAATGATAAGTTGGCAATCATTGCATACAATTAAGTGAAGAGATTTCATTTTGAAGGACAGAAGTTAGAATTTGGGGAATAGAATAATTCAAGTAATTAGTCAACTAGAAGTGAAACGTGGACTACGATGAATACATGAGATCGTTCCTCACAGAACCGAAACGGATAGCTATTGTAGGAGCATCTTCACTTTTAGACCGGGCAAGTAACGAGATCATGCAATTCCTCTCCAAAAGAGGACACCATATTTATCCGATTCATCCTATGGAGAGAGAGATATTAGGACTACCTGTTACTAGATTCCTTAAGGATATTGAGGATGAAGTCGATGCAGTCATAATATACCTCAGTATGAGAAATGTACTCAATCAAATCAAGGTGGCAGTTGAAAAGCGGATTCCAGTCATCTGGCTTCCCCTTGGCATCACCTCGAAAGAGGGGAGGAGACTTGTCGAATCCGCAGGTCTCGTCTTCATCGAAGATCGATGTCCCAAGATAGAGTGGAACCGACTCGGATTGAACCCTGCTGTATGAGAATAGTATGGCGGGTTACGTTCGTCAAAAGGAGAGTACGAAACTCGGTATTATTTTCGAATATAACAATAAATTTCGGAAATATTGTACAT
Organism: Candidatus Heimdallarchaeota archaeon; assembly: GCA_027077875.1. Lineage (GTDB taxonomy): Archaea > Asgardarchaeota > Heimdallarchaeia > Heimdallarchaeales > Kariarchaeaceae > S139-21. The sequence continues at coordinate 276 of JALWRB010000362.1, read as the reverse complement.
TAGTACGGTTAGTAAGAAAATATTGAACTTATTGCTGGATATTGAAGCTATCTCAATAGAATGGAATTAGACACCTCTGATTAATCATCCATGATAGTTAGTTACAGACAGGTTTGAATAAGTGCCGAATTAAGCTTTCTGCAGATATTAAGTATTCGGAAGCGACATCCAGCGGTATTTGAAGAATTGTAGCATATTTTTCTTAATTACAGCGAATGTAGGCTTAAATCTAAATACCCTGAAAGGAATTGCACAATTTTTAGGGAAATATAGACA
>JALWRB010000361.1 GCA_027077875.1 Candidatus Heimdallarchaeota archaeon | reverse complement strand
TTTCTATAGTGTGTGGTTTACCTTCGATTCCCGTGATCTCAGCAACGAGCTCGTCATAAGTGGTTGACTGAACTTTTAACCTCACAAATTGCAGAACAAAATTGTTTTTCAATAATGTTGGGATGTTATCACGAGTGGTCTTGTGACGCACAGCAACATGTGTGCCTGGCTCCAGAAATTGTCCCTTTGATGTATGTATTCACGAAGCATCGTTCTCGTGTCTATTGTTGGAAATCAATATTCTCAATGGACATAGTACATATTGGCAAAGGATGAAAGAAATGGTAAGAAATACCTTCTAGTAGAAATCCGCTGATCAATGAAGTCCAATAGAATTTATCACTTCTATCTCGAAAATAATTCACAGTTATTCCGAAATTCACGACTAGAGGTGGATTTCGGTACGAAAGAATTATATTTAGGGCCGAAAACAGTGAGCTATGAGTTCTGCAACGAAGTTGAATCTCGCGAATGTCTTGGAAGATAGCGCCTTCGCATTCCCGGACAAAACCGCAATTATCTACGCTGACAAGCGATACACGTACAAGCAGGTAAATGCTGTTGTGAATCAGGTTGCCAATGGTCTAAAACAGAGTGGAATTGGGAAGGGAGATCGTGTCGCTCTTTCGTGTCTTAATCTCCCCTACTTCCCAATGGCATACTACGGTATTCTCAAAACAGGAGCAACGGTAGTCCCACTCAATGTACTGCTGAAAAGGCACGAGATTAAGTACCATCTCGAGGATTCAGAGGCAAAGGCCTACATCTGTTTCATTGGAACACCCGACCTCCCAATGGCTCAGGAAGGGTATGCCGCGTTCAAGGAGACCCCTGGCTGTGAGAAATTCTGGGTGATAACTCCCCCTGGTGTGGACAATCCATTCCCCGATGTCCAGTCATTCGATGACCTGATGAAGGATCAGAGCTATGCATTCAACTCGGTATACACGGAACCGATGGATACCGCGGTAATCCTGTACACCTCGGGTACGACCGGAAGGCCCAAAGGAGCGGAGCTCACTCACAACAACATCTACTACAATGCTCAGGCCTCGGGTGTACTCTTCAGACAGACGCCTGATGATGTGCATCTTGTGACTCTACCGCTGTTCCACTCCTTTGGACAGACCACGCAGATGAATGCTGGATTCATGGGTGGCTGCACTCTGGTGATTATTCCAAAATTCGATCCAAGTGCCGTCCTCTCCGGATTCCAAGAACATAATGTCACGATTTTTGCTGGGGTGCCCACGATGTACTGGGCTCTTCTCAACTTCCCGGACGCGGACAAGTTCGATCTCGCTAAGATCTCCTCCACCCTCCGACTCGGGGTATCGGGAGGGTCTGCCATGCCTGTTGAGGTGATGAAGGGTTTCGAGGAGAAGTACAATGTCGAGATCCTCGAAGGATATGGTCTCTCAGAGACATCTCCTGTCGCCTGTTTCTCTCGGATGGGTATGAAGAAGGTCCCAGGATCAATCGGTATCCCGTTACCCAGTGTGGAGATGATCATCGCCGACGAGAACGATAACCCACTTCCTCCTGGCGAGATAGGTGAGGTTCTGATCCGTGGACCAAACATCATGAAGGGCTATTACAAGAAGCCAGAGGCTAACGCTGAGGCTCTCCGCAACCACTGGTTCCACAGTGGTGACATGGGTAAGATTGACGAGAACGGCTACTTCTACATCGTGGACAGGCTGAAGGACATGATTATCCGCGGTGGGTACAATGTCTACCCCCGAGAGGTAGAGGAGCTAATGATGAGGAATGAAAAGATCTCGCTCGTCGCAGTTGTCGGTATGCCCGATGACAAGTACGGAGAAGAGGTAGTCGCCTACGTCGTCCTCAAGGAGGGGCAGACCGCCACCGAGGAGGAGATTGTGACTTGGAGCAAGGCCAACATGGCGGATTATAAGTATCCGAGGAAGGTCATCTTCAAGGATCAGCTTCCAATGAACGCCACGGGTAAGATCCTGAAAAGAGTGCTTAGGGAAGAGAAATAGTCTACAAAGTTAAGAACGAATCATTTATTCAACAACTATGAAACCTCTCGTAAAGTGGCCAGGTGGAAAGTCTAGGGAGCTGCTAAATATCAAGCCTCAAATTCCTCCTGGCTTTGAGAGGTTTATAGAACCCTTTCTGGGCGGTGGTGCAGTATATTTCTCCCTAAATCATGACCTGAATATTGTCAATGACGTGAACGCCGACCTCATCAAGCTTTACAGCATGATCAAGGAAGGTGACTCTTCACTCTTCAATGCCATGGAGCAGATCGCGACCGACTGGGACAATATGTCACGTATTGTGGAGTTTGTCCTACCTGATTTCCAGAGTATAAAGGAGACCCTGAATCAGGAGGTAGACCTCAAGTCTGTGAAGTTGAAGTACCTGAGGAAAAGCTACTCCGATGTCTTGGATAAGTACTCTTCTTACAATTTCGGTCTTAGGACCGTGCACACCACAATTTTCGCTAAGTTTCTCTTCAGATCTCTGATCTCCAAGGTCACACGTATTGCCAAGCTCGAAAGATCACATAACAAGGAACTTACGGATCAATGGTCGTACCACGACCACCTTGAGAACGCGATCAGGTCCGCTTACTACACCATTCTTCGAGATACAGAAGCATCGAGTGAAGCGGAACGTATTGCCCGTTTCTTCTTCATCAGAGAATTCTGCTATGGCTCAATGTTTAGGTACAACAAGCTCGGGAAGTTCAACATCCCCTACGGTGGGGTAGGGTACAATAAGAAATCGTTCATGAAGAAATACGAGTATGCAAGATCTGCTCCAATCCGAAAACTATTCTCCAACACAGAGTTCCACAACCAGAGCTTCGACACCTTTCTTGAGACCGTCAAGCCCACGGAGAAAGACTTTGTCTTCTTCGACCCCCCCTACGACTCTGACTTCAAGGACTACGGAATGAACCCATTCACGAAAGATCATCAGCAGAGATTGGCAGAGATATTCAGGGATCTACCATCGAAGAATCTGATGATCATCGGAAAGACTCCGTACATCTATGGTCTCTATCAGAGGATGAAGGAGGAAAACCCCAGCATAGAGATCACGGACTACGAGAAGACCTACTCCTACAATGTCAGGGGCAGGAATAACCGGGGAACCGAACACCTACTCATCACGAATTACCCACAAAAATAATGTCCTGTCATGCCACCTCCCGGAGAATTTCGATAAATTATCCCTTTGGTGATATTCTACAAATAAAATTGTACAATATATTTTACAGATAGTGCGTACTATACGCAATCATGGAACTAAGGGAAATGTCAAATGACAGAGTAGATCCTTGTGGTATGCTTCTTATCAAGGACCTTCTATTTCCCGATGAGAGCGGAAGGGAGTTCTTGGGCACGATAGCCAATCCTTCACATCCGTTGTATGGGATAGCCCTATCTAGGTAGTAATAGCTGACGAATGACATACCCATCCGTTATTTACTTGAGATTCTTCCCATTAGATGGCAATGAATATGGAAAAATATATTGCTCTCAAGGTGCGAGGAGGCCATCGAAGGAAGTGTAGAAGTGAGTCGGACTAGACGTAAAGACCTCGATGGAAGGACTGTCCGTGACGGTGGGCAATACCGTGCGCTCAACGAACACTCTGATCCTTGGGATATGGGAGTACCGTACAAGGAAAAGGGATCTCGTAAGTCTTCTTCAAT
>JALWRB010000360.1 GCA_027077875.1 Candidatus Heimdallarchaeota archaeon | reverse complement strand
AACCCCAAGAGGGTATCGCGCTGTAATCCCTGATTCTGACATCCAAGACAGTGAGGCTCAGCCCCAGTACAGGGTCAAGGAGCCCAAGAACCACAAATGCGATAACTACTGAGAGAAGGTTGGTGAGCACCCATACAGATAGGGGTAGTGGTATTGATTTACCTTGGAACAGTGCAATAACAATGAGTGCTGTAGGAAAGCCGACGATGTGAGCCAGCCCCAAACCTATGGTCTTGTCTATTATGAGGACGGTAATTCCCGCGATTAAGACTCCGATAACCAGTCCTATAGATGAACGTCTGGCATAGCTCTTCTTCCAGTCCTGGTCCTTCAATAAGACATACTGAAGACCAAGTACAACCCCTGCGAATAATAGTGTGGCGATTATATCTCCAACAATTGGAAAGATGAATCCGGCATAGAGTCCCACTGCAAATCCCAGTGCCCAAGCTACAGAACTAGTCAGTACCCAGAGGGATAGAAATTTGTTCATAGTCAATGTAGATTGTAGCAGCAGAAAAGCTTTCTGAGAGAAGAGCATCTGCTGATAATGATACACAAAATAATCAGAATAAGGGTTGAAATATTTTAGATTATAGCTACCAAGCTAAATATAATTAGCAGCATCCTGTTCCGCAACAACCCCCGCAACATTCTGGGCAACAGTTTGTTCGGGGATTCGTGTGGCTTGTCTCGTTGGTGTTTTTCTCATTGTTTTCCATGTTTATCACCTTGGAATATTCTCTCCATGATTTCTTTGTTTCCTCAGAAAACATTCCAGAGGAATATTCCTAAGGTTTACTCTCGTGGAATATATAAAAATGTTCTGACTATAGTAGTCGGGTGGAATAATCTTTCCGATTAATTTTTATTCAAGGTCACTCTTGTATAACTAATGATCACCCAGTCTACCGATATAACTCCCCTCCAATCACTTTTCCTGATGGTTATTAAGAGCAGTGACGGATCTGTTTCAGGAGCTGAGATTGTCAGAACAATTCGGAGCCAGCTGGGTAATCAGTGGGTGCCAACTCCTGGAGCGAGGTACAAGGTTCTCAAGAACCTGCTTGAGAAGGGACTAATTGAGGAGACAACCCAGAAAGAAGAGAGAGATGACCAGAGGGTACGAACTTACTCTCTTACAGATGCTGGTCTCCAGAAGGTCAAGGAAGTAATGGAGCAAGCCACACATGTCTTCAAGTTTATGTCATCCTGCTGTTCTGAATACTGTGAGCCCTGCACGTATTGTTGCTGAGATAGAAAGACCTAATTATCAGAACTGCACCCGTTAGCTAATGGTACTTCTTACGTTGTTGTACACTGCCCTAGGGGTCTATGTGGTGATGGGTATTCTCGTATTCTGGATACTCACTAACAACATTTTCATCTGGAGGTCTAAGGACTACGAGATCCCGTTCGAGGGTACAAAGAAGGGATGGTTGCCTAAGGGTATTCGCTACTGGAGGTGCGACAACCCCAACCATGTCGGAGATAGGTGGGTTGTTCTCCTCCATTCATGGGGTAGGAACTCTGCACGGATGGTCGAGCGAGGTCAGATATACTGGGATCGAGGATACTCTCTCATTCTCCTAGACGCTTGGTCCCACGGACAGAGCAAGTACAAACGTACAACGACCGCACTCTGGTTTGCTGAGCATGCACACGACGTTGTGCAGAAGGAGGGGATTCCACCACCAATCGTACACGGGTTGTCTTTTGGTGCAATAGCTGCGACAGTCTACGCTGCGAATTTTCCTGTGAGGGCTCTTGTGGCTGAGGCCCTCATGAACAATGTGAAGGACATGATGTTCGGTTTCCTCAGATACATGAAAATTCCCACATCACTCTTCGGCTGGGAAGTGATACTGCTCCTGAAATCAGGATTCCCTTGGGAAAAGGTCAATCCGAGTAACAATCTACCCATGGTCAAGGCACCGATCTTTCTCATCCATGGTGAGAATGACAAAATGTTCCCCGTGGATATTCACTTCTCCCGTAATACCCTGCTCCTCAAGGAAGACGATGTCTCATGGGTTGTCAAGAACTCTCCCCACTCCAAGATGTGCAGATATCCGGGATATCGGGAAAAGGTTGAAGAGTTTCTCACTCGTGTCGAAGAGAGCTGGTTGGTCTACGAAAGACCATCTGAATAAGGTATGTACTGCGCACAACTACCTCGGTTTCGGACACATCTGCCAAACCATGTCTTGTGCAATACTATGGTCTACCTATGTCTGTCCTGAAGCGCAATCCAGAGATCCCATCGGGGATAAGGTTGTATGCGTTGTCCACCGCCTCTTTCAAGGTGTTTCCTCTACCGATGACTGCGAGACTCCTGCTTCTAGTCGTGTAGAGATGCTCTCCTTCCTTCCTGACACTTGCAAACCTTAGTGAGTCGTAGATCTCGTCAGGAAGCTCCACCCTTCTACCTTCCAATGGATTCTCAGGATAGCCTTCTGGTACGAGGTAGACCACACAAGTTGCTGTCTCTGAGAATTTCACGTCAGGTGTGGTACCCTTGCTCAGAATCTCGATTACTTCTAGCAGGGGGGTCTCTAAGAGTGCGAGGGTGTTGATCGCTTCGGGGTCCCCAAGGCGTGCGTTGAACTCCACGACACGAGGACCGTCCTTGGTCAGCATAAACTGTCCGTATATTGCTCCGGTGTACTTACCGTTTTCTTTCTCAAGCGCTCTGAGTACGTCCCTCACGATGCTCTTCGCACTTTCCAAATCCCCATGAGTGACATAGGGGAGACCATGTCCGGGATAGCTTACAGCCCCCATGGAGCCAGTGTTAGGTCCAGTGTCACCGTCGTATGCCCTCTTGTAGTCCTTGACAAGTGGGAGGAAGACTACTTTGTCACCATAAGCCAGACCTTGTAATGAGAACTCTGCACCGTTAAGCTTCTCTTCCAGCAAGACTCTCCCGTCTGACCTGATTAGACTGCTGCCGTAGTCAAATGCCTCTTCGACCGTCGTGAAATGGTCACCATGGACACGAACCCCCTTCCCCCCTGTCAGTCCATCAGGTTTTATCACCACTGACAGGTTCTTCTCTAGTGCAGACCGTAGCTCATCCTCGCTCGTGCACACGGTGTACTCAATGTTGCCCTCGATATTGTGCGCACTTAGCAGGTTTCTTAGATACGACTTTGACCCCTCCAATCTTGCGTTGGCCTGCGTAGGGCTGAACACCATTATCCCAAGGGACTGTAGCCAATCTGTCATCCCTTTGACCAAAGGTGCCTCGGGGCCGATAATTGCCAGATCGATGTCCTCTATCCACTCGCTCAGCAGGTCTACGTCCTTCTCGTAGTCTGACTGTATGGTGATTTCAGCGATGTCCTCAATCCCTGGGTTCAACGTGGGGGCCCACGTGATGAGACGAGCACCGCTGTTCTTCAGAGCGATAGCCCAAGCGTGCTCCCTCCCACCATTTCCGATGAGCAGTACTGTATTCACACGTTGCAAGTGGACAGTTAGAATAAAAATTGAACTATAGCTCTACACGTCTATCAGCTCATTGTGGATTGCCTGCACTGCTTGAACCAACGAGCTTGAAGCTACTGTAAAGTGCAGAGCGCTCTCCGATGCACCTGCGGATATCAGATCAATGTTGATCCCCTTCTTCGCCAGTGCACTGAATGTCCTCATGGCTATCCCCTTCGTCCTTGACAGGGCATCACCGACGCATGCTATAAGCGCA
>JALWRB010000359.1 GCA_027077875.1 Candidatus Heimdallarchaeota archaeon | reverse complement strand
GAGCTGGAGGTGACCGAGGACGGGAAGAAAGGACCTGGCTATATCATCTATCGACTCCTCATCCATGCCATGGTACACGCTAATCAAATGGCTTATGTCAGGCAGATCAAGGATAGAGGGTGGAGTTTTGGCTCCCACTTTGGAGACATGGCAACTGCGGTAATTAATACTGGATACCGGACTTCACGCGACCTTGATGTCCCCGGGTTCTGATCTATAATCATCGCTCCGCCTCCGAAACAACTTGGATATCCAGTGAGGATATATTGGAGATAATATTCAGGAGAAGTTTTTATCAAGATAGGTCATTTCTCCTTGGATCACAGACCTGTCCTCTCAGATCAATTCGGCATATTCAGTGCAGTAGTTATTTATAATGTGTGTTGAAAATCATATTGTGGATAACAAGGTCAAAGCAACTCTCACTCTAATCACACTTGCCCCTTTCTTTGGGGAAGTACTGTCTACATCGACTCCCTTTTTCCTTTTTGTCTTTCCGTGGTACTACCTTCCTCTGGTATTTCTCTATGGATTCGGAGCGCTTATCATTCGGGAATATTCGGTGAGGCACAATCGATCCACACTCTCTCTAATGCTTCTAGCTGTGGTCTATGGGATCATAGAAGAAGGGTTGAGCCTACGTACCTTCTTCAATCCCGCGATTGTGTCATCTGCTGCGGACCCTGAGCGGTATTGGGGAGTAAACACGGTGTGGGTAGTTCACATCCTCTACTATCACATCTTCTTCAGTATTTGGATGCCTGTGATACTCACGCATTTATTATTCCCGTCAGTGAGAAAAGAGATCTGGGTCTCTGGAAAGAAATGGTGGTGGATAGGGACACTCTATGTGCTCATCAATCTGCTCTATTATGCCATAGAGGTTTATGAACAGCCCTTGCTTCCTTATATTGCAACTGGCTTTGCTGCTCTTGTCCTAACGATCATTGCAATCTCTCTTCCTAATGTGAAAGATCCAGCTTACCTGATTCAGAGTGATGTCTCTCTCTCAGCTGGAAATATGCGAATTCTGGTCGTAAGCTTGTTTGCGACTATGGGTTCATTCATTAGTGCATGGGTTTTCCCCATTGAGGACAGTCCGCTCATTATATCTCTTCTCATTCTCCTTCTCATCCCTGTTATCGCATTTTTCCTCATTTCACCGTCGATGAGTTCCCCAAGTTACCAACAGCTTATTTTGATACTCTGGGGTATCCTTCTTTTTCCTCTTCTTCTCTTCCCACTAATAGCAGAACCCATATCACAGTCGATAGCATCTATTATCACCTTCGGACTTCTTCTATATTCTCAACGGGTGTGGAAGAAAATGGACTCTGCAGACTCAAAAGCTGACAATTTGTCATAACGGTCATAATCAAACTCAAAGTACCTGACTACATCGTAAATTGTAATTATACTTGGAAATTTCTACTTGATTCCCCGCCGACATCTTTCAGGACTGAATTATTATTAGTAAAGGGGGCGTTCACATCAGGAGGGTATCCAGACGGTATACGACTGGGGTGGTACCCATATCTCTACCCAACCGTCACTATTTGTCCACTCGTCGTAAGCACGACCGGTTGCATCGACAAGATGCTGGTTGTTCCACTTGGTCTGCACCCACTGTCCCCTCCACGTGTTGCCGTCGTTCATCATCAGGATGACGCCCGGTTGTGAACCATAGCCATTCCTCTGCATGATGTATAGGTCATCGTCCGCATAGAGCGTAGAGGTGGAACCACCGGCATAGTTTGCTCTGACATTGATCAAGAGGTTAATCGCACTCTTGAATCCCCAGTCGAAGTAGTCCTGCCAGAAGACGGTGGGGTACCCCTCGCTCATGAGGATGTAGGCATAGGCCATCTCTTTCATCGTGAAGATCTCATTCGTGTCGTGGTTAGCAACGAAAGTATTGGCATGGAACGGGTCGCTACCCACGAGTCCTGCTCCAGCCAGGTTCCTCATGTCGAAGAAACCACTGCCCTCGCTCATGTCACGGAGTGTGTAATAGAGGGGGAAGTCGAAGAGTGATGCTTGGTAGTCAGCACCAGAGATCCATCCGTTGAGTAGTGCCATGTTCGTGTCCCAGTACTCACCGACCCCATATCCTCCGACGTTGTACATCCAGTCCCTGACCATCCATGAGTGATAACCCTTGACATAGTCGAATCTCCAGTCTGTGAACCCGATTGAGTCCCTCAGCCAGAGACCCCAGTTGATGGTCTCCTGCCAGACATAGGGGTTGGCATGGGCAACATCGGGGTAACCACCGAAAGTGCCTTCGTCAGCCCACTCGTAGGTGGACGGGTGGAAGTCGTTGTAACCCCTCTGGAACTTTCCACTTGCAACACCGCTGAAGTCGGTCCATGTGTAGCTGTTGGTGTTGGGATTCCACTGGGACGCACCTCCTGAGTTATGATTGAGGACGATGTCAGCAGTGACATGAAGACCTTGGGCCTTCGCTGCACTGATTAGTGAAGTCAGGTCTGCCTTTGTCCCAAACCGTGTGGGGATTGATCCACTCTGGTTGTACTCCCCGAGGTCGTAATAATCGTACGGGTCATACCCCATGGAATATCGCCCATTCATGGTCTTCGATGGTGGCGGTAGCCAGATGTTATCGAACCCGGCTGCAGCGATCTCTGAGATCTTGGAGTTTACCTCTCCGTACCAGTCCAACGGGACGTCCCAGTAGAACGCCTGAAGCATCACTCCCGATCCGATAGGTCGGAGGGCAGCCGATGACGTCTCAACTACTTCGGGCAGTGAATTTTGAATGGAAATTCCTGCCATAGGAAGGAGTAAGAGTAGCATTGTGGTGAATTTTAGTTTTCGAAATTTAGCCAATTTCTCACCTTTGACAGCTGTTTAGAGCGCAAGTCCTATAAAAACACAACCGTCTCTCGGTATAACTTTGCACACGCTGTGTAGGGAATACATATTTATCTACCACCGTCGGTAGGCTATGTGTCCCTCCTTGACCGCCACAAAAACACCTGTGCATGTGGCAGTTAGTTTGCCCTCCGCGTACATCTCGGCTTCAACGGTTACTTTATTCCCCTTGATCTCCACTGGTTTTGCCTTGACAAGTAGCTCTACCCCGTATGGTGTGGGTCTCTTGAGCCTGACCTCAAATGATGCGGTGACGGTGGAAGGGAACTCCTCATCGGGATGTTCCTTGTACAGAGCAAAAGCGCCAGTCCAGTTACAGTGGCAGTCGAAAAGTGCCCCAATGATCCCTCCATTTATCGCACCTTTGAATGCTTGGTGGTGCTCTGCAGGAGTGTACCTGAGGACGACGTGGTCTCCTTCAACCATAGATTTGATACGGAGACCCTTCGTATTCGCTGGACCGCAACCGAAGCAGATACCGTTCGGATCAAACTGATCTTGGAGTGATTTCTCTATATCGATCATATCCTCGACATCAGAATTGAGAGCTTAAATCTTGGGAAAATCTCGGTGTTTATTGGATAGTTTCCGGAGATATTTTCCCGAAAACAGACTCGTGCCCAATATTCGAAGTCCCTAGGGTGATGTTCGGATACCAGAAATTCAGCTCTGGGACTGCAAATGCTTGTTGGAAATATTTTGGGCAATACTGAGCATGTGTCTGCAATCCCAATCAATTATCTGGAAATACAACAAATAATGTACAAATACGAGTGAATATCGCCAGATATATATATTGCCGCGGTCTATTAATA
>JALWRB010000358.1 GCA_027077875.1 Candidatus Heimdallarchaeota archaeon | reverse complement strand
GCCCAGACCCAACCTGATGACCCTTGCGTCGTCGTTGTGTCCTCCGAGGTTGTACTGGATGTCTCTGTGGGCTCTGTTGTGGTCGTGGTCGATGTGGTCTTCACCACTTCTACGCTCACACTGTCATACGCTGTGTTAGCAGAGTAATCCGCAACACGAATTGTGAGGTTATATACTCCCGGTGCTAAGGACTCCAGATCAAATTCGACCGACGTCTTATTTGTGACCTGTACCACCCCTTGGGAGATGTCATTTACGAAATCTCATACTCCTTGAGATTGATGTCATCGATATTCCAGACTATTTTTTCTTGAGCACCGACCTCAATCTTCACGTCTCCGGGGTTGCTGACGGCAGGAGCGGTGGTGTCAGATACAGTGATCTCAAGACTCTGATTCCCAGAGATCCCCCAGATGTCATAGGTCTGCAGTAAGAGGGTATATGTTCCGGTGGGATATAGCATCGAGGCATCGATCTGGACACTGTCCACTCTTAGGCCATTCCATGTGATCTGACCTAGGTAGTCTGTCCCAACGTAGATCAGGGTGTAGTTGAGATCGACTGGTAAGAGGGGTTTGAGCGAGTACAGGTCCACATCCCCGCTCTCAAATGACAGATTCTCTGCCACGAGTGAAGGTCTCAACGGATCTGTATCAATTACTCCGGGTATGACGGTCATATTTTCGGAACTCAGGTCAGAATAATAGTTTGCAGTGAAGTTATAATTGCCACCAGTTCCAATTATTGGGGTGGTGTTGTTGACGAAGTAATTATTGGTGAAGAGCACATCGGCACCGGTTGCATTGATGAGCTCTGCCGTGTTGTCTGCAATCGTGTTATACTCAAAATTGATTTCTACCGAATCAGTAAGAACAGACATCTTCGAGGCTCCTGAGAGAATATTTCGAGTGAAGTTGATGTAGTCCACATTTGAGGTCGAGAAGAGATTCTCCTGCGACGTCACATTACTTCCGATCAGGTTCATGGCATTTACCGTAGCAATGAATAGAGATGTCTTTCTCCCCGATATCGATGAATTCAAGATGTTGAGTTCATTACTGCTTTGTACATAGACCGAGTTAATAGAAGTGTCTTTGATGTCTATGTTAGATAGGGTGAGATTGTCAGAATTGAGAATTCTCAGGCCAACTTGGTATCCATAGTCTACAGTAAGACCATCGATACTTGTACCGTCAGACTCGTCAATAGCAACAGGGAACCCTGCGATATTTATGTCCTCTACTCGGATACCGATTAGCGTGGGGCTCAATGAATTCTCAATAATTAATCCATTGTATGCGTCAATTATCGTAATATTCTCGAGAATCGAATAGTTTCCGTGAGTTAGCCTCAGTGCGTTGGTGAACGGTGAGGAAACTCCTTTGATGAGGATGTCTTTGAAGTAAATTGAGTAGTTGGTGTCTATGGCGATCCCGATTCCACCATCCATCTGGATACCGCTGAAGAGATACGGATCCTCTTTTGTCCCTGATCCTGATATTGAATTGGAAGTGACATAATTTTGAACATCCTGATCTGACTCAAGTACAAGCCCAAGGCTCTGCAACCCAGTCGCAACCGTTCCTACGTCGGTGTTATTACTGCTGGATAGGTAGTTGTACAAGAACCAGTTAGAGCTCGAAATAACGGTACTATTGAAGAGATTGTCACTCGATGTGCTGAATATTGCTCCGATATTGGTGGAGGTGATATTCGATTCGGTGATCACATTCCCCGATGCACTCGAGAAATAGTATGCCAAATCACAGTTGACAAACGAGTTCCCCCGGATGTCATTCTCGTTGTTGACGCCTTTGAAATAGACCCCTGTGTTACAGTCCCTGAAGCTGTTTTCTATGAGATGGATATTCCTCATGACATTGAAGTAAAGGGCTCGATAGAAGTTCGAGAAGGTATTGTTCATGATGTACAGATCTGGGGGATACGCGCTTATCCTTCGGATCTGGATCTGCGGTGAGTATTCCCTGGCTCCGTCGTAAGTGAATGTGTTGTCACTTATATTGTGCGTGTCCTGAACAATAAGATCCATTCCCGGATAGAAGGTGTAGCCATTGTCGATGGTGAAGTCGTTTCTCAGGTACTCTGCGTACCCGCTGATATAGGAATAAAGAACAGTTCCAGCACCATGGACGATGTTGTCCGTGAATGACACATCCTGTGATTTGACAAGCGTCCCATTGTAATAACTCTGGATTCGAAGATTCGACCCTTTCTCCTCTTGTGCTGTGAAGGAGTTGTTCCTGATAGTGACATTGGTCTGCCCACGGAAATCTACAATTTCGCCATCTGCACTAAACGTATTATTCTCGTAGACAGTGTCTGTCTGGACATAGAACCAAGTAGATTCAGACCCTGTAGAGAAGACTGACCCACTGACTTCCTTGAGGTTTGCATTCTCGAAGCGAACGTAACCTCCATGGAAGTATGAGTCCCTGAAAGAGAAGGCAGAGCCAATATTTGAGAAACTCATATTTCCGACAATCTCAAGATTCTGGAAGATATATGGATCCGCAGTCGATCCACTTCCTGAGGTCTTGTACGTGGCGGCGAAGGTATCAAAAGCCGATTGGTTGAGTATGTCATAACCAGAAATACTGACGAATTCCGATAAGTCGATATTGCTCACAAATTGTGGTGTCTCTGGGTATTTTGTTTCTGTCCTATCAATGCTAGACGCTGATTCTCTACCTTGTTGTGTCTGAATCATACTAGGTACAGAGAAAGAGAGAAGAAACAATAGTGACCCTAGTAATACTATCTTTCTCATAGTCAATTTAGGAAACTATCTCATTAAACCCTTACGGAGCAAAAAGAATTGCATGGCAAGTGGTGGTGAAAAAATACTTCTTCTTCGGTCAATAGTGGATGAAACGATCGCTAATCCCGTGGCAGATGTTCCGGCAAGGACCACGTTGTTCTGTCCTGATTGAGACTGGCAGGTGGTCGACACACCGAAGGTTCTGTTCTATAACAAACATCTCGGAAAGGGGCAAATCCCGAGGAATTTCAACGCGCTCAAACATATAATCAAATACGGAAGAATACAACTTAGTCCTGATTCCGAGAGATTTGACCGCGGGGAGGGCAATACCTGTTAAGAGGGTCTGTCTAGAGCAATTGACTCAAGAATAGCATCCTTGAGCTCTGAATAGATTATAGTTCTAACAATGCTATGAGGAGGCACGTCATATCTCACATCAGAGAGCAGATAAATCCTCAATACTGACAGTTTCTTCCTGATTATCTGCTCAACAAAATCTAATGTGGCACCAATGTCCTCCACTGTTAGGAATACCGTGGAAATATCATCTGTATCCCGCAAGTAGTCAATCCTCATCCCATATCTCGGTAGGTTGACAATATTCCATATATGTGAGAACGGAGACTCTCCCCTTGGAGTAAAGATTATAAATTGATTCTTCTTGCACTCTGGGTCTATGTCACGAGGAAGGACCATCGAATGATTGACTTCGTGAATGATCTCCTTCAAAGCACTCAAACTCCTCTGATTACCATAGAATATAGCAGTACTAGGACCATTCATTAACATATTACTGTATTTCCTGTATTTAATACTATTTTATCTATCAGACAAGACCCTCCTCCCCCACCACCTGCTGCTAAATATGGTAATGTATAGTATAGAAGTCCTGCAATTACTATACCTGTCATAATCAAGATATCCATGTAATATGTGGA
>JALWRB010000357.1 GCA_027077875.1 Candidatus Heimdallarchaeota archaeon | reverse complement strand
CGCCTTACGATGGACGCTCGAAAAGAGCGTGGGTGTCCTGAAGTCCAGATGGATACTTGTCCCCTCTGCGATTGGAGTAGGGGTCAGGAACACCGTCTTGATCTCGGGGGCGAGGAGCTGTTCTACACGGTCGGAGATCGTGATCACTCTCTGCTGGTAGTTGCCCAGAATATTGGTCAGGTGGGTGCTCAGCTCGTCGTTGAGGGAGGTGACGTCGAAGTAGCTGGGAGTGCCCACGCGTATGGGAGTCACGGAATAGGGGCGACGGCGGTTCCCGAAGTGCAGGACGTCTGCGGTCATGTCGTTCTCGTTCTTGAGGAGACCGAGGAAGGCACCCTGAGCGACTTTCCCGGTGAAGCCGTAGATCTTGCCCGACGGGTTGAATGAGATTCTGAACTGTTGAACCTTCATGCAAGCACCACCTCTACTGTCTCTCCATTCACGGTTAGCCTGTACCCACAGCCGGGAATGATCGCTGCGTGGATCCGTCCCTTGGGGACGACCACCGTCTCGAACCTAAGGGGGACTGACGAGTAGAAAGTCCTTCCGTCAAGGTTGGCGGATACAGCGACCGAGTAACCTGCTGGTACGCTGGGATAGATCTCGAAGACACCCGTGGAGTAGAGCTCGGACAGTGGGTGCTCCTTGTCCAGCGCGGAGACAGGAACAGTGGAGACGAAATCTCCCTCGGTTATTTCCTCAGCATCCACCACCCCGACAAACTCAATCTCCGCGAGGAGGTTTGCGTGCCCGAGGTACGGGGGAAAGACGTACCTCCTCTCCCTGATCCTCTTGCTGAGTTTGCCCCAGAGCTCCTGCTCGCAGCTAACATAGATCCTGTACTCGACATTCTGCAGGAAGTCGAACTTCACCTGCGTGGTGTATCCCCTGCTCTTCGCGTCGGATCCGGGAAGGATGAAATTCCCCACCTTCTTCACGTTCACGGTGGTCTTTGACCTCCAGTAGTTCATCTTGATCCCCATGGTTCTCGGGGTCTTCAGGATCTGAACACCTATTTTCATGTCCCTGTATGAGGGATTTTCCCAGTAGGCGTTCCTCACTTCACCCATGATGCCGGCCATCAGACCCACGAGAGCGGTCTTGGGCGGGAAGGGGAAGGAGTAATTGGAGCGTGATCCCTCCGGACTCTTGAAGTATGCAAAGCCTCCGTGGAGGTCGAATACCAGGAGCTTCATGGGGATCACAGGCTCTCGACTTTGAAACCCTCGTCCGTGAGGATGCCCGCTAGGGAGTCTTTCCTTTCACCCTTGTAGGAATAGGTGAGCATGGAGTCCTCCTTGAGCTCAATCCGGTCGATGGAGTCCTTGAACTCAACGAGCCTGTCCAGCAACTCGTCGGTGACGACTGCCACATCCTGCACGTCCTTGGGTTCACCTTCCTCAATGGACAGGAGCCTGTAGAGTCCACCGACTTGGAACTCCGATTCCTTGGAGACCACGCTCATGAGAAGGCGTGGGCTGTGGTTGAACTTCGAGCGGGTGTTCAGGTTCTTCGTCCCCAGCCAGAGACCGTCCCATAGCAGGGGGAGATCCTCATCGCTCAGTCCGGTGTCCTTTGCGGTTGTCTCGGAGACTATGCCGCCGAAAGCTAGGAGGGAGTAGTCGACGACGTTGGTCTCACCAAACGTCCCCTGCTGAGCATTGTCACCTGCGGCAAACGTCGTGGTTATCGAGTAGGTCTTGATGCCCGGCTTGTTGAGCGACCTCCCGATACCGAACTGGACAGGTCCGGTCATGGAGACGTTCGCTCCCTTGAGCGTGATAGCTGCACCGAAGAACCGCACGTCTGCGAAGGTCGCGGGGACCTCCTTTGTGATCCTCGTGATCACCTCGCGTGCCTTCTTCTCGTACCCCTCCTCCAAGCCGAGTGCCTGCTTGATGAGGTCGCCCATGGACATGATGGTTTTGTCGTCGGCTTTTTCCACCCTTTTGACAAGAACGTCTTTGCCCTTGGCACCGTTGTACTTCTGTATCCAGTAGTCCCTGACCGTCCGCTTCAGCCTGACGTCAGTTACCACGTTGTATCCCTCGGAGTCCATCCGGGGTCTGTTGCCTTCGTCGGGATCGCCGTTGGGATTGGCGTCCTTCACGTCGTATAGGAATATTATTTCTCTTCTATTCTTCATTTTCTTCTTCCTCCTCCTCGTTGGAGTAGATTGATGAGAAGCTGTCGTAGCCCAGCATGAAGGCAAGGGAGAGAGACTCTGGTGAGCTCTTCCACTCCGCCTGCTTAGCGTACTCCTCGATGAGTACTCGTACTCTGGTGAAGAGCGGATTTGACCTCTTCTTATCCTGCCAGATGAAGTCTACTCGATTGCATTCAGAGAGGATCTTGAGCAGATTCTCACGGTTGAGTTCTTTCATCCAGATTCTGGTGTCTTTGATCAGTGTCCTCGTACCGAGGTCATTCTCCTGAAGCCTGCGCATCAGGTTGAAGTAGAGACCGATTCCGGCCGCTACCTTGAGGTCGGTCGAGTCGAAGAAGGGGTGCTCAATTTCTTTCTCGAGGAACTCCACCCGGTCGACCACCTTGGGTTTGCTGACTTTCTTGTTTGTCATTATGTTCTTTTCTCCTCTGAATATGTTTGCGTGTACCAAGAAGAGGTAGACCTTGAGGAATTCCCTGATTGCAGTGGTGAATCGGGGGACGTCCTTCCTCTCCTGATTTATGAGATGGTAGATGAATGCCCGGCTGGTTAGATCCGAATACGCCTTTACGAGCTCTGTGTTGTCCATCTCCTGCTGCATGTAGAGCGCGTTCATGACATTCAGGAAGAGCTTGATCGGGAGGAATCTGCTCTGCCGGTAGAAGTTGAAATCCATACCGGACTGTACAAGCGCACGGTATGCGTCGTTGATTGCGAGGATCGAGGGCCTGTTCAGTTGCTGGGTGGAAATCACCTCCTTCGTCGTGGGGTTCTGATTGTTACTGGTAACGAAGAAGTAGATGTCAAGGTAGTTTATATCCGCATCGACGATTTGGGTCACTATTGAGGTGAGATCCGCCTGCCCAGCGATCTGATCAACCGGCTTATCCTCCTGTGTCTTCAGGTTTTTCAGTGTGCCCTTCAGTTTCTTTAACTTCTTCTTGCTGCTTTTCTTCGTCTTCGAGATTGCAAGATTGATGTCCTCAATCCTCTTACGGAGGGATACCTTGACAGACTCCCCGTACTTCACCTTGTTGCGTTCAAGGTTCGTAACCGCTTTCTTGAGGATCTTGGGATCCAGTGCCATGGGGATGAGGTAGTGGAATACTGTCTGTCCTTTTGCTCCCAGCTGTCCGTTCTTGGTCTTGAAGGCGTAGAACTTGAGCTTGGACTCGAGGGCATTGTAACCTTCCTGGATGTGGTTTGCACAGCTGTTGCACACCGTGAACTGTGGTGTCTCGTTCTTCTTCCCGAAACCTATGATGAACCCCGTCATGTCGAGGTTGAATATCCCGATCGTGGGGCGATTGACATCACTGGTCAGCTGGTTGCAGGCAAAGCATGCCATACGAGTCTGCAACGACGTCGATCCGCCCTCCAAGAGTCTCTTGTAGAGATCCACGAACTCCTCCATCTCGCCGGGGTAGAGTGAGATCCCCTGTGAGGAGTCGAGTGACTTGAAGATTATTGCGCGGGGAAAGTCCCTCTTGAGCTCGATCCGTTTCTGCTCCTTCCTGTACTCGAACCAGTTCTCCAGTAGGTAGAAGAAGATC